>JBFZBV010000195.1:0-9848 GCA_041308285.1 Planctomycetota bacterium
CCGAACCAAGCGCTCTAAGCCAAGCTGAGCTACGCCCCGGATGGTCGACAGGATTCTAACCGCAGCGTCCTGGAAAAGCAATGGGCAGGACACTTCCACCGGATCCGGTCACGGCCGATAAATACTTTCGCGCCTTTGGCGCGAAAGTATCACGGCAGGAAGCGCGGGCTCAGGAAGTAGAACGTGAAGGCGATCCTCCTCGCGCAGTCCGGCACGAGATACTGCCTGGACTCGTCCTGGAAGCCGATGAACTTGAGCCCTTCGGCCGCCCAGTCGACCCCGCCTATGTGCGTCCTGGCCGACAGCTTGCCGAGCCTCTTGGCGGAGGCGAGCAGGTTGAAGTTCGAGAAGCCCTTGAACTTGAGCCCGAGCCAGGCCCAGCCGGAATCCAGTGCCTCGTCGATTTCCTTCCTGAACGGCCCCGAAGCCTTGCCCGACTCGGCGCAAAGCACGAGCGCGCTCATGACTTCCATCGTGAGCTCCAGCTCCGCCGGGTCGCCCGGCAGAACGCCGAACCCGCGCGCCTTGGCCTTCCTGCCGGAAGGCTTGCCGTCCGGCCCGGGGATCTCCGCCTCCGGCCCCTCCTTCTCCTGCACGGAGATCAGGAACTTGGCCGCGGCCTTCCAAGTGCCCGCCTGCTGGGGCGCGCCGCACAGCCCGTAAGCGTAGAGGGCCCTCAGCGCGAAAACCGTGCTCCAGGAGTCCGGCACCAGCACCGTGGGCCTGCCGCACGAATCGGCCCACCCCATCTGGTCGCGGCCTACCTTGACGGCGTGAGTCGAGATTTGCTTTTCGATTGCCGCCATGGCCTGCTTCGCCGCAGCCGAAGGCTTGGGCTTGACCATGGCTTTGTCGGCCTCGGCCTTCTCCCACTCCTTTGCCGTTGCCGAAGCAGCCGTGAGCGCGAGCAAGGTGCGGGCCAGGGTCCTGGTCTTCCATCGTTCGTAGAGGAGGTGCTTCTCGTAGTACGTGGACATGGTGTCCGCGGCCTTGACCTCCTTCAGGGCGAAGTCCATGGCCTGTTCCCCTGCAATCACGGATTTCACGAGGAACTCGAGCGCCTCCTTCACCTTGGGATCGTCCCTCTGGGAGTCGAAGGAGTTGTGGGTCCCGAGGCAGAACACGAGGTCCGCGGTCCCGTCGACGGGGCTGTCCACGTCCCAGCGTTCATCGGGCCTGTGGATGTCGTTCACCATCTTGAGGAGCTTGAGCTCGAAATCTGGCATCTTCTCGGGCGCCTTGCCCGCCTCCCTGGCGGCCTTCGCCTCGGCCTCCGGGTCGCCGGTCCTTGAGTGGTCGAGCGACGAGAAGAACCACAGCGCGAAGGCGGAGTTCACGATGGGGATGCAGTCGGACTTGAAGTTGTGTGTCTCGTGCGCCACCTGGTCCCAGCACCCCTCGGGCCTCTGCGCCTTGATGAGGAAGTCGGATCCCTCCTCGTACCAGTTGCGGTTGCCGAGGAACCTTATGTTGGTCGCGGTCGTGATTCGCGCCAGGGTGAAGAGGTAGTAGTAGGTCCAGAACGTATCGCCCTTGTAGAGCCTGCCCATGGACCAGAACGAGGGCTCGCACGGATTGGCGTTCACGGCGTAGAACTTCTGGAGCCACGCGAGCCCGTCCCGCAGGGCTACCTGGAAGTCCTTCTCCAGGACCTTCTTGAATTCGTCCTCGTTCTCGAGCACGAAGAGGCACGAAAGCAGGTTCGCGACCCCGGCGCAGGTCATGGAGCCGTAGATTTCGTCCTTCTTGAAGTAATCGCCGTAGGTCCAGCCCCTGGCCTTCGCCGGCTTTCCGGTAATCCAGCCGTACCTGTCGCGGATGATGTACCCGTTCTTGTCCACCTCGTCGCCCTTGCTGCTCAGGATGTTCACCTGCGCGACCGCCGGCCCGTCCGGAGCCTGCGTCTCCATCCCCTTCTTGAGGATGTCAATCCACAGGCGGGTATTGAGCCTGTACCCGGCCCTGTGGGCGGCTTCCAGCCCCATGACGAGGAACTGCGTGTTGGACATGTCGATGCCCTGCTGGTCGATGGTGTACCCCGCCTCGCCGTTCTTGAGGGCCTTCTGGCAGTAGTCGAAGTCGGCCTCGAAAATCGCGAGAAGGGCCTTCTCCATCGCGTTCTGCGGCGAACGCGACTTGAGCATTTCCCTGTATCCCGCCTCGATTGCCATCATCTGCGTGGCGACGTTGTATGTGTACATCTCCGTCGGCCTGGTGCCGGCCGAAACGTTCTCGGCGATGTACTGGAAACCGGCCCGAATCATGGGGTCGTTCTTGTCCATGCCCGCGCGGATCATGGCGAAAATCGCGAGCGACGTCATTCCGGACTCCCAGAAGGGCTCGCGGAACGACCACGCGCCGTCCTTGCCCTTGCCGCGGTTCTGCGTCTTGCGGAACCAGTCGAAGGCCTTCTTCACCGCCCTGTCGACGCGAATCTCAAGCTCGCTCTTTCCCGGAGGCTTGCCGCCGTCCTCGGCCCCGGCCGCGACCGGGCAGAACCAGACGGCGAGCGCAAGGCTCGTGCAGGCGACCGACAGAATGCGCTTGTTCATAATCACCCCGCGATTTGACAGGCGTCATCGATTCCGACCGAATTGTCCGTTGCATTCTAACTCAGCAGGCGGGTGTTTCAAACAAATGGCACGGATTGCCGGGCCGGCCGCGCGGATTTTGCATTCCGGTTACACTGCAGGCAGGTCTTCTCCCCGACCGGCCGGCCTCACGACCTCGGGTCCATGGCGTCGCGGAGGCCGTCTCCGAAGAGGTTGAATCCCAGGACCACGGCCGTGATTGCCGCGCCGGGCGCGAGCGCCGCCCAGGGCGCATCCATGAGGAACTCGCGCGCGTCGGTCAGCATCCCGCCCCACTCCGGCACGTCCGGCTGGCCGCCAAGGCCGAGGAAGCTCAGGCCCGCCGCGTCCAGGATGGCCGTGCCGATTCCCAGCGTGGCCAGGACGATAATCGGCCCCATCACGTTCGGCAGGACCGTGGCGAACATCACCCTCGCCCGCCCTGCCCCCAGGGCCACCGAGGCCGTGACGTAGTCCCTGGTCTTCACCTCGAGCACGCACGCGCGGGTCTGCCTCGCGTACGCGGGGATGTTCACCACGCCCACGGCGATCATCACGTTCTCGATGCTGGGCCCGAGCGCCGCCACTATGCCGATGGCCAGCAGGATGCTCGGGAACGCCATCATCACGTCCACGACCCTCATGGCCAGCAGGTCCACCGCTCCGCCCAGATACCCGCACACCAGGCCCAGAGGCACCCCCGCGAACAGCGCGATGCACACTGAAATGACGCCTATGGCAAGGGACTTCCTCGCTCCGTGGGCAATCCTGCTCGCCACGTCCCTGCCGAGGTCGTCCGTGCCGAACGGATGCCGGCCCGTTGGCGACTTGAGCTGCTCCTCGGCCGCCTGCGAAGCAGGATTGAAGGGCGATACGATGTCGGCAAGCAGGGCCGTGAGCACGAACAGCGCCACCACCGCCGCCCCGGCCGCGGCGGACCGGCTCCTCAACAGCGTCCTGATTTTGCGGCTCTTCGTCATTTCGCCCCGTACCTGATTGCGGGATTGAGCCATGCGTAGGACAGGTCCACGAGGAGGTTCACACCCACGAAACACGCGGATATCAGCATGATCCCGCCCTGCACGGCGTTGTAGTCGCGGTCGTGCACCGCGTCCACCACGTACCTGCCGAGCCCGGGCCACTGGAAAAGCGTCTCGGTCAGCACCGCGCCCGCGAGGAGGTATCCGAACTGGAGCCCGACCGCGGTTATGATGGGGATGAAAGCGTTCTTGAGCGCGTGCTTGAAAAGGACCTTGCTCCGCGACAGGCCCTTGGCCTTGGCCGTCCTTATGTAGTCCAGGCCCAGCACTTCCAGCATGGCTGACCTGGTCATGCGCGCGATCATGGCCATGGGGATGGTGGACAGCGCGACTGCAGGAAGGATAATCCTGCCGAGGGCGTCCTTGAACGCCGCCCACTGGCCGGCCAGCGCGGCGTCGACGAGGCAGAACCCCGTCACCTGCTCTATGTCGTACCTCACGTCAATCCTCCCGCCCGAAGGCAGCCACTTGCCGAAAAGCAGGATGAGCAGGAGGCCGAGGAAGAAGACGGGGATTGAAATCCCGAACAGCGAGCCTGTCATTGCCGCGTAGTCGAAGGGCGAGTTCTTCTTCACGGCGGACACCACGCCGGCGAGAATCCCAATCACCGCCGCCAGCAGCATGGCGGCGAAGGAAAGCTCCACCGTGGCCGGGAACTTCCGCGCAAGCTCTTTGGCGACCTTCTCGCCCCTCATGAACGACTTGCCGGGGTCGAGCCTCAGGAAGTAGTCGCGCAGGAACCGCGCGTACTGCACGGGAAGCGGCCTGTCCCAGCCGTTCTCGCGGTTAATCCGCTCCACCGCCTCGGGCGACGCCTTCTCGCCCAGCACCGCCCTTGCAGGCCCCCCCGGGGTCACGTGGATGATCATGAACACGGCGGTCGAGACGCCCACCAGCACGGGCAGGAGCCAGAGAACCCTCTTTATGACGTATCCGGTCAAACCGCACTCCGCTGCGCCGGGGCGATTCGTATGCGCGCAGCCCCGGAACCCGCGTGCGTATGATAAACCGGCTCGGTTCAAATCGCAAAACGGATGCATGCCGACTGCCGTGCGCCTGTTCCGGGGCCGGCAAAGGGGTCAAGTCTTTGCTTGACGCATTGACGCGCTTCCTCTGGAATCAGCAGGCTTTCGCGGCGGGGCAGCGGGGATCACTTTTTCTCGGTCTTCTCGTAGATGCTGAACAGTTCGGGCCTTTTGTTGAAGGCCTGTACCATGGCAAGCACGCACTTCTCGAGCAGGCCCTTGCGCACGTACTCCTGGTCCCAGCCGTAGCGCTGCGCTATGTCGGGCGCGATGGCGTCCTCGAGGGCGTTGAGCAGCGCTTCCCGCGCCGGCCTCTTGTTGTGCTCGGCCAGGTAGTGCTCCCTGGCCATGAGCGCGATGTAGTTGCGGTCGATTATCGACTCCGGGGCCGCCTTCTTCTCTCCTCTCAGGTTGGCCTTGAGGTCCTGTATGTAGTTGAGCGTGTACGCGATGTTGATTTCGTAGTCCGCGTATTTGGCCCCTTCCTGGAGGTAGGGAGCCTTCGGGTGCTCGGGGAACAGGTGTATGGGGGTTTCCTTGTACGTCAGGCCCTTGGGGTCGCTGCGGATCTTGTCCTCGATTTTCTCCGCGCGCTTGACCAGGTACTGGGTCTTCCCGGCGGCCGAGAAAAGATCGCTGTCCAGGAGGGACTTCCAGTCCGCTTTCTTCTTCTTTTCCTCGCCCATTGTGCCCCTATGCAACGCCGACCTGCGTAGATAATTTTATCCCAGCTCGAATCGCGATGCAAGCGCCGTTACCGGAAGACGGCGATTCGACCCAATCGCGCGGAAAACCGTTGCCGATTCCCGGCGGCCGGGGTATTTTCGACGAGTCCGGCCGCCCATTGAGCATCGGGCGGCCAGGCCGTTTTCGAGGCTCGACCCATGGCGAGGCACGAAATGGACTGCGTTTTCTCACGCAAGCCGTGCAGGGAGTGCGCGCTCTACCGCGGCAGGCACTACTACATCTGCTGCGACGAGTCGTACCGCGGGAGCCGCCCGCCCGCGCCGCTGCCGCCGGCGGACGCGCAGGCGCATGCGAGCCCCTGGCACAAGGAGTTCTTCGAAACCGCGCCGGAGCCCGGCCTAGGGATGGACGACCTTCACGCGATGTCCGCGGAAATCGACCTCGACTTCACTGCAGCCGACTTCGCGGAAGAGTGCTTCTCGGCCGCCGCGGGATCCCCGCAGCGCAAGCCTCACCGGAGGTACTTCTTCCAGATTGACGTGTGGGGCTGCAGGCCGGATCTGTGCATCGTGGACACCTCCGGCACAGGGCCTTCCAGGCAGGCCGACGCCCAAGCACCCCTCAAACTGCTGGAGGACTCGGTGTTCGACTCGGGCGGGGCCCTTCTCATGGCCGGGCATTATCCCCTGAACGCAGAGCTCCGGTCGTGGCTCGCTAATCGCCTCGGCATCCCGTCGGGCGGAGACGGCCGCTCCGAAGGGCAGGCATGACCGCGAGTCCCGCGAAACGCAGGGACGGCACGGCGGCAGGATAATCACCGGCATGTGCAGAACAATATTGAAATCAGCATCATTTCGCACTCTTTGGTGACCGGGGGCGACGCATGGAAGCCGGCGGGGGACCCGTGGTGATTCTCGCGGCCCTTGGGGTGGAACTGAAGCCCCTCGCCGCGCGCGCCCGCGCGAAGAGGACCGCTCCGATCGCAGGCCTGCCCGCGAGCGCGTTCGTCCGGAACGGCATCGAAGTTCGCCTGGCCGTCACCGGCATGGGCCGATTGGCAATCGCAGCCTCCAGGGCCGTGCTCCATGCGCTCTCGCCTTCGCTCGTCATATCCGCAGGCACGGCCGGCGGGCTGCACCCGTCGCTCGAGACGGGCGCCGGGGTGCTGGCGGATTCCCTGTCCCTGGATCCGGCCGGGTCAGGCGCGGACATCGCCGTCAGAGGCCGAGCGCTCGAGGCCTGCAGGAGGATCGCGGCCGGCAAAGGCGCGGTGCTCGGCAAATCGCTGACCGTGGGATCGGCCGTGGCGGGGCCCGAGGACAAGAAGAGGCTTTTCGAGTCCTCGGCTGCGCTAATCTGCGAGATGGAGAGTTTCCACGTGGCCCAGGCCTGCGCCGGAGCCGGAGCGGACTTCGCCGCGGCCCGCGTGGTTTCGGACACGGCCCGGGACTCGCTGCCGGCCTTCGCCGCGTTCTCGACGCAAGGCAGGATTGACCCCCTCAGGATGGCGGAGTACTTCGCGGCAAGGCCCGACGAGGCGCGCAGGTTCGCGTCCCTCGCGAGGAAGACCGCTGCGGCCGCGCGCCGGCTCCCGGACCTGGTCCTCGCCCTGATAGACCTGCTAAGAAACAAATCCTAATGCGTCAAGCAAAGACTTGACCCCTTTGCACGCCCCCACGGCATTTGAGTGGCTCGGCCGGAGCCTCGCCCTCCCACGCCCCCACGCCCCAACGCCCCCACGTCTTGCCACCCACGTCCCCACGGCATTTGAGTGGCTCGGCCGGAGCTTCGCCCTCCCACGCCCCCACGTCCCAACGCCCCCACGGCATTTGAGTGGCTCGGCCGGAGCCTCGCCCTCCCACGTCCCCACGTCCCAACGCCCCCACGGCATTTGAGTGGCTCGGCCGGAGCCTCGCCCTCCCACGCCCCCACGTCCCCACGACCCCACGACCCCACGTCTTGCCACCCACGTCCCTACGGCGCGCGCTGACATGCCCTAGTCGGTTATCGTCATGATCCACTCGTCGGAGATACCCCTCACCCTGGGCGCGTACATGGCGTACCCCGTGGTGGGCAGGGCATGGAACCTGCCCGGCACCTCGGCCCTCATCTGGTACAGAATCGCGTGCTTGCCCTGCTCCAGGTACCCCACGAAGAACACCACCTTCTCGTCGCGGAGCTCCATGTTGGAGCAGAGGTTCCCGTAGGAGAACCCGCTGCGCAGTTCCACCGGCTCGCAGCCCGCGGGCTTGGGGTCCTCGAACACCAGGTACTCGTATGTGTTCTTCGCGTCGATGTCCAGCCTCACCTCTATCCTCTGGCCGCTCTTCAGCATCTCGCCTTCCTTCAGTTCCTCCTTGCTCCAGTCCAGCACCTCAATCTCCCTGTCCCCGCGCTTCTCCGTCCTCTTCGTCTGCTCCACCTTGAAGTAGCGCCTGCCCACGAAGACCTCGTTGCCCGCGGCCTTGATTCCCACCTCCTTGGTGAAGTAGCTCAGGTGCGCCGTGAAGTAGAGCGTCCCCTTCCCGTCGACCGTGACGTCCAGCTTGTGCTCGCCCTCCGGTATCTGCGCCCCGCCCGCCAGGAACTGGTTGTCGAAGTCGAACACGTTCTTCGACGTCACGTTGAACTCCTTCTTCCCTATCCCCGGCCAGTCCACCGTGACCGTGTACTCGGGGTTCAGCTCGTCCTCCGCCTTCACGTACTGCATCAGCGAGTAGATGCAGTTCGCCGTGTCCTTGGTCGAGTTCCACCTCGCCCCCTGCCTGTTCATCACCAGCCACTTCACCAGCATCGGGATGTACTCGCTCTTCGGATCAATCCTCAAAAGCCCCCTCAGGAAGAACGCGTTCGTCTCGATGTCGTCGTTGTACCAGTACCACCAGTACTGCGCGTTGTTCTCGATGCGGCACGTCCCGTTCTCCTTGTCCACCGAAAGGTGCTGCTGCACGTTCCTCAGCACCGTCGCGCCCCTCTCGGCGTCGCCAGACTCCGCCAGCGCCAGCGCGAGCAGCGTCTTCATGTAGTTGTTCATCTCGTCCCGCTTCGAGTAAATCAGGTCCAGCTCCTCCTTGGCCGTGCCCGACGGCGTCTGCGAGAGGACCCACGCCATGTAGCACCGGTTGGCCAGCGAACGGTCCTCCTTCAGGTTCGCCTTCAGGAAGGCCATGGCCTTCTCCACCCTCTGCTTGTCCACGTCGTACCCGGCCTTCTGCGCCTCGAGCAGCCCGTAGAGCACGTACGCCGTCATGTACGAGTTCGCCGGCCCGTGCATCCACCACCCGAACGACCCGTCGAACCGCTGGAACGAGTACAGCCTGTTCAGCCCCTCGTCCACGATGCGGTTCAGCTCCGCCGTGTTGAACACCGGGTCGTGCGGCCGGTACCAGCGCCTCGTCAGGCTCGACCCAAGGTGCTTCGCGTTGATCTCAGACCGCTTCGCCGCAATCGTCTCCAGGTCGATGTTCAGGTCCTTCAGCGTCCGCGCAACCACCACCGCAGGGATGAACCGCGACGCGGTCTGCTCCACGCACCCGTACGGGTACTCGATGAGGTACGGCAGCGCCTCCAGAAGCCCCGACGCCATGGACGGCGACAGCACCAGCCTGAACTCCGTCGCCTCCGGATTGCGCTCCTTCGGTATGTTCAGGTTCACCACCGCGTGCCGCGCGTCGCGCAGCACCGTCGACACCGTCACGTCCTTCTGGATCCCGTGCACCAGCACCGGGAACGCCATCTTCATCGCGTCCGACTCCTCGTCGGTCAGCGCCTCTATCGTGATTTCCGCCTTCCCTTCCCTGACGGCCGTGACCTTGAAGTCCACCCGCTTCTCGCCCGACGCGGGAACCTCCACCCAGGACTCGCTCTCCGCCTTCGCCTCCAGGCACCCTCCAGCGAGGGTCCACCTCACCTTCGCCTTCTTGGCCGACGCCAGGTAGTTGTTCACGATTCCCGACAGCACCACCTCGTCCCGCTCCACGAAGAACCTCGGCGCCTGAAGCCTGACCATCAGGTTCTTCCGCGTGACCCTCTCGACCGACGAGTTGCCGAACTTCGACGTCGCGTCCGACGCCACCGCCGTGGCCTTCCACGTCGTGAGCGAGTCCGGCATCTTGAACTTCACCGCCGCCTTGCCGTCCTCCCCCGTCACTATCGACGGACCCCAGTACGCCGTGTCCGCGAAGTTCTCCCTGACCTGCGCCTCCTTCAGCTCCGGCGCGCCCGGATCGTCGCCCTGCGCCACTTCCTCCTTCAGCCTGCTCATCTTCTTCTCTGCCCTGACCCCTCCCGTGCCCGCATCCGCGCCGGGCGCGCGCCCACCCAGAGAGCGGGCCGGCGCACCCTCTGCCTTCTCGGCGTCTTTGCTTTCGGCGCCGTCTTTGTCCGCAAGCCCCCTCCTGAGCCTCTCGCCTCCCAGGTATCCTTCCGCGGCCCATGCCTGGCCCCACCAGCCGAGCGGCATGCCGTGGAGCTTGATTTCGGGGTAGTAGGCGGAGTCGCGGAAATGGGCCGCGAAGCCCGCGGAC
>JBFZBV010000196.1:0-3162 GCA_041308285.1 Planctomycetota bacterium
GGATGAAACCTAGGCGTTCCGGGAATGTCCTGACCCGGCCGGGCCGGGGCCTGCTCCGGGCCCGGTTCCGGACCGCCCGGGTCATGGATATTCTGGTACTCACGCGTTTCCTGGACGTTCCGGCGGGGCGCGGAAGGCCCTGCGGGGGGGGGGCGGCGGTGGAATCCGCGCTCAAGTCCCTCGGCTGGTCCGCAGGATCCGCTGATCCGCTGGACGAGTGCGTGCCTGCGCCCGGCGGCGGGGCCCGCACCGCGGGACTGGTGCTCGCCGCGCTCTGCCCTTTCAACCCCGCTTACGACCTCCCGGCAATCAGGGGGCACTCCATGCGGGGCGCGGCCGTGCTCAACCGAATCGAGGCCCTGGAGCGCTTCGCGGACCCGGCGAGGCCTCTCCAGGCGCTGTGGGAGGCCGGAGCGGCGGTCCGGCCGTGGATTCTCATGCGCAAGCCGCAGGAAGACGGCGCCCGGGGAATCGGTTTCCCGGCGGTGGTCGAGGTTTTCGCCGGCGTCCTCCCCGGCAGGAGGATTGAGGCGGGGGACGCGGGATCGCTCGACGGCATCCTGGACCTCGTCTGGAGGAAGGACGCGGCCGCGCTGGTCCGAGGGGGCCTTTCCCTGGCCGAGTCGACGTCCTGCCGCGTCCAGGTCGCCGGCGGAAGGGCGGTCGGTCCGTGCGGGGTCGCGGCCGCTGCGGCGGCGGAGCGCGCGGCCGGGGCGCTGGGCCTGGATTTCGCCGCCTTCGACCTTTCCCGGGGGCGGGACGGGTACGAGGTCGTCTCCGTCCTGCCCTTCGCCTTCGAGGGGCCGGACGACGCGCGGCCGGAGATTGCCGAGGCGGTGGCCCGGCATGCCGACGCCGCGGCGCGCGCGGCAGCGGCGGAGTAGCTGCACGCGCAGGGGCGCTGTGCGAGGTGGGAATGGACAGGACGGTCTTCACCAACGCGGACGCGTGGACGTCGGACCCGGACCGGCCCAGGACAGCGTCCTTCGCGATTGAAGGCGGGACGGTGTCCGAGGTGCCGGCGAGGGCCCGCGGCGGGGACGCGGTCGTTGACCTCAAGGGCAGGGCCGTGGTGCCGGGTTTCACGGACAGCCACGTGCATTTCGGCGCTTTCTCGCTCTCCCTGGGCCGGATAGACATCACGGGCGTGAGGTCCCTGGACAGGGCGCTGGAGATAATAGGCAGGAAGGTCAGGATTCCGGGCGAGTGGGTCCGCGGGAGGGGATTCGTCCTGGGGGGGTTCGAGGGGATTCGGTTCCCGTCTAAGCGCGACCTGGACCGCGCCGTCCCGGACGGCCCGGCGGCCATATCGAGCTTCGACGGCCACGCGCTGTGGGCGAACACGGCCGCGCTCGAGGCGGCTGGCATTACGCGCGCGACGCCCGATCCGGAAGGAGGCAGGATAGAGCGGGACGCGGAGGGCGAGCCCACGGGGATAATGCTCGAGAACGCCGTGGACCTCGTGCTCGGGCGCGTTCCGAAGCCCGGGCCCGAGGCGCTGGCGAGGGCCATGGAGAAGGGGCAGGAGGCGGCGCTGTCGCTCGGGGTGACGGCGGTGCACAGCTTCGAGAAGGCGGATTCGCTCAGGGCGCTCCAGAGGGTCAACGCGGCGGGCAGGCTCCGAATCCGCGTGGCGCACTACATCGACGAGACCGAGACCGGGGCGTTCGCCGCCTCGGGCGTGGAGTCCGGGTTCGGGGACAGGCGCGTCAGGGTCGCCGGCGTGAAGGCCTACGCGGACGGCGCGCTCAACGTGCAGACGGCCTGCATGCTGGAGCCTTACGGCGATCCCGGGGGGCGGGGGATGCTGCTCATGGACTCGCGGCGTCTCGCCGGGCTCGTCGCGGAGGCGGGCGGGATGAGGATGCCCGTGGCCGTACACGCCATCGGCGACGCGGCGGTGAGAGAGGTGCTGGACGCGTTTTGCGCCGCCGGGTGCGGCTCCGCCCTGCCGTGCAGAATGGAGCACGCGCAGCACGTGGACCCCTCGGACGTGGCCCGCTTCGCGTCCTGCGGGGCGGCGGCTTCCATGCAGCCCGTGCACCTGTGCTACGACATGGATCCCGTGGACAGGCACCTCGGCGGCCGGGGCCGCTTCGCGTACGTGTTCAGGTCGATGCTCGACGCAGGCGTGAAGGTGGCGTTCGGATCGGACGCGCCCATAGCGCCGATGAACCCGATGTTCGGCCTCCACGCGGCGGTGAACAGGCAGGACCTCGAAGGCAGGCCCGAAGGGGGCTGGCATCCGGAGCAGAGGATATCGCTGCCCGAGGCGCTCGCCTGCTTCACGTCCGCGCCGGCGGCCCTCACCGGCGATTCGCACTGGCGGGGGACAATCACGGCCGGTAAGGCGGCGGATTTCGTCGTCCTTTCCAGGCCCCTCGAGGGGCTGCCGCCGTCGGAAATCAGGAAAATCCGCGTGGAACGCACGTACATCGACGGCCAGGAGGTCTTCTCCTGCGGATAATCGATCAGCGCGAGTTGCCCCCGTGAAGATCCATCCCTATCATAACCCGGACGAGCCGGAACCAAATAAGCAGGGCTCGTCCGGGTTATAACACGCGCTGCGCGCGTGAGAAGCGGAATGTCCTTTCAATTTCTACAATAATACTTTGACGAAGTCTGCATTTTGTATTGTTCTGCCCATCGCATCCGAGTACCAGTTCATGTGCGGCTCGCTACAGGCAGCAAAGACCGCAGAGGCGCGGCCATGAGGCAGTTTCACGCTGCAGGCGCGAGCTATCCCAGGTTATTTCACCACCCGCTCGCCGCGGCCACGCCGACGGCTCGCTTCTTCTCTCCGGCATGCGTGAAGAGGAAGACATCTCGAGACGTCGCGCTTCTTCGCAGTTGACCCAGGCGATTCCGAGAGGATTGCACGGGACGCGTACGGGAAAGCTCGCTTGCACGGACGCGGACCGGGCAAGACGAGGGGCGAGCGCAGCGAGCAGGGCCTCGAAGAGGCCCCGAGGAATCGCCAAATGAGCCTTCTCTTCGTGTCTTCGTGTCTTCGTGTCTTCGTGGTGAATTATGAACAGAATCGCCTGCCCCTCTCCGTACACTCTTGCTCCCCTCTGTGCCTCTGCCTCGAAAATTTCGGGGCCCGGCTTTCCGATTTATCGCAACATATTGAACAGCAATATATTAGATGTCATTGCGAGG
>JBFZBV010000197.1:0-6260 GCA_041308285.1 Planctomycetota bacterium
GCTCATCCGAGCTTTTCCGGCGCCTTCTCGTTCCATGCAAGTCGTGTACGTGTACGAAAACGTGGACGGGAACGAACACGCGGCATGAAAGCACGAGTACGGGATAGCAGATCCCGCGGTGAAAACGACCGGCGATACATCCAGGGGAATCAGGTCGCCCGTTGCCCGAAGAATCCGGAATCTTCACCCCTGGCCCGGGAACCGCTGTACCACGGCCGTAGCGACGGAATCCGGGACTCCGTCCTTTTGAAGTGGTCCGGCCGGCCTTCCATATGATATAGTTTCTTTTCTGATTCGACCTTTCGGCCGATGTCGGTTTCACCCCAGTTGGTGCTGTCATGAGGGACGGAGACCTCATCGGAGAGAAGCTCGGGAATTTCGTCATTCTCGAGAAAATCGGTTCCGGCGGCATGGGGTCCGTCTACAAGGCCAAGCAGATGGGCCTCGACCGCATCGTCGCCGTGAAGGTCCTGAAGCCCGAGCTCGGCGTCCAGAACAGCGACTTCGTGAAGAGGTTCATCCGCGAGGCCCGGACCGCCGCGCTGATAAACCACCCCAACGTGGTCCAGGTCTTCACGGTCGGGGCCGTGGAAGGCATACATTTCCTCGCCATGGAGCTCATCCTCGGCGAGTCCGTCGGATCCCGGCTCGACAGGACCGGATCGATGCCGGAAAAGGACGCCATCCTCGTTGCGATTCAGGCTGCCAAGGGCCTCAAGGCGGCCTTCGAAAAGGGTCTCATACACAGGGACATCAAACCCGACAACCTCCTCGTCTCCCTCGACGGGACCGTCAAGGTGGTGGACTTCGGCCTGGCGAGGATGGTGGACGTCCACTCCAGGGTCACGCGCGAGGGAGTCACCATCGGGACCATCGCATACATGTCCCCGGAACAGGTCAAGGGCGAGGATCTCGATTTCCGGTCCGACCTCTATTCCCTGGGCGCCACTCTCTACCACATGATCTCGGGAAAGCAGCCTTTCGAGGCCGACAACGCCGTGTCGGTGGCGTTCAAGCACCTGAACGAGCCCCCGGCGCCGCCGAGGAAACTCAATCCCGGCCTCTCGGCCGGAATCGAGGCGGTCGTCCTCAGGATGATGGCGAAGCCGCCCGAAAAAAGGTACCAGTCCTTCGACACCCTCATCGAAGACCTCGAATCGGTCCTCACTCAGGGCCATCCGTCGTCCACCGACACGACCGCCTACATCGAGCTGGCGGGCGCCCCTCCGTCCGGCCCCGCGAGCCGGAAGCGCACCGTCCTCCTGGCCGCATCGGCCGCCGCGGCGGCCGCGGCCGCGGTCCTCGCCGCAGTGCTGGTGCTCGCCCCGGGGACAAGGAACGGGGCCGTCCCGGCCCCCGTGGAAGGCGGCCCGTCGCGGGCGTCGGTCTCCATCACGCGGCCGCGGGACGGGGCGTGGCTCAATTCGCCGAGGATTTCGGTCGAAGGCGAATGCTCCGCGGACGTCACGCAGGTGACAGTGAACGGGAACCAGGCGCAGATTTCCGCCGGACGCTTCAAGGCGAGCTTCTGGATTTCCGGCGAGGGAGTAAAAATCGCCGCCGAAGCCTTCTCTGCCGGCGGCGGGAAGGCGAAGACCGAAATCTCCGTGAGAATCGATACGAAACCCCCTGAAATCTCCATCACCTCGCCCGGGCCCGGCGGAGGGCGCACGCGTGAGAAGGCCTTCCTGCTCGAGGGCCTCGCGAAGGACGAGAACCCCTCCTGCATCCTCGTCGACGGGGCCAGGCTGCCCAACGCCGCGGGCGCCTTCCGCGTCCCGGTGACGCTGCCGGACCAGGGGGAGAAGACCGTGGCCGTCGAGGCCGTGGACCTCGCGGGCAACTCCACCGTGAGGCAAGTCGTACTCGCCAGGGACCTCAAGCCCCCGGAGGTGACGCTCCTCGACTTCCCGCAGGGGGACCATATCGAATCGGAATCCAACAGGCTCGCCCTGAGGTTCAGAATCGACGAGGAAGCATCCAGGATATCGGTCAACGGCGCGGCGGTCGAACCTGCCGGACTCCTGTACCAGAGGGACATCGATCTGTCGGAGGGCGTGAACTCCGTGGTGGTGGAGGTCGTCGACCTGGCCGGCAACCCGTCCGTGGTGAAGAGGGAGATAAGCTACAAGGCGCCGGCCGGCCGCTCCCCGCATGAACGCGGCGACTTCGACAAGGTCCTCGCCGCCATGGACAAGGCGGCCTCCACCGCGGACAAAATCAGGATTCTCGATGCCTATCTCGGGGAGAGCCCTTCGGCTTCATCGAGGGCCCAGGCCGAGGAGATGCTCGCCGCGCTCCGGGCCACCTCCCGGTCCGAGGAGGAGCAGAAGGCCTACGACGCCGCGGTCGCCGCGTCCGGCTCGGCCGCTTCGCCTTTCGCGAGGATTTCGGAAATCAGGAAATTCCTCGCGGCGTTCCCCAAGGGTAAATTCGCGCCCAAGGCGGCCGAGATTGTCGAGCTCCTCCGCAGGGAAGGGCTCCCGGACGGGGTGACAAGGAGCGACAGGGAGGGGGAGTACGTCAACGAGAAGGACGGCGCCGTCATGGTGCTCGTTCCCGCCGGCAGCTTCCTCATGGGTTCCACCAGGGAGGAAGTCCTCTCAATCATCAAGAACCGCCCGGACCTCGATTTCGAGATGTACGAGTCCGAGACGCCGATTCACTCCGCGATGCTCGACTCGTACTTCATCTACAAGCACGAAGTCAGCAACGCCCAGTTCGCGAAGTTCCTGAACGAGACGGGCAGCGTCCTGGACGAGAGGAAGCGGCCGCTAATCTTCGAGGACGCCTGGGGCGTGCAGATGCACGAGGACGGCTTCAGGCCGGCCGCAGGCTTCGAGCGGCACCCGGTCGTGCAGGTGACGTACTACGGGGCGGAGAAATACGCGGAATGGGCCGGCGTCCGCCTCCCCACCGAAGCCCAGTGGGAGCGCGCATCGTCCTGGGACCCGAAGGGGGGCAAGAACCCCTTCCCCTGGGGCGGAGACTTCAAGTTCGAAATCTGCAACACGGCCGATTTCTGGTTCAAGAAGGAAATATCGACCCAGTCGGAGTGGATTAGGTACTCGAGGATGGATTTCGACTCCGCGCTCACGAAGCCGGTGGACAGCATGCCCGAAGGCGCGTCCCCCTGCGGGTGCCTGCACATGTGCGGCAACGTATGGGAATGGTGCGCAGACTGGTTTTCCGAATCCTTCTACAAGTCGCCGGCGAGCAGGGAGAAGAACCCGGTCAACAGCTTCAACACGCATCTCAAGTCGATTCGCGGAGGGTGCTTCAACAAGGCCGGCATGGACTGCCGCGCCCAGAGACGCGGCAGGTTCGGGCAGAGCGAGCACGGAAGAATCCTGGGATTCAGGTGCGCGCGCGGCACGGGGTGACGGAGGACGGAGACCGGCATGGGGGACAGGGAATACACGCCCTACCAGAAGGGCGTCATAAGGCGGTACTACAAGAACATCGACACGATAAGGCTCGCGCGCCTCGAAGAGCTCCTGCCCGAGCTGTACCTCGCGGCCGGCGACGGCAGGAAATCCGCGAGGCTCTGGAAGAAGGCCGTAGCGCTGCTGAGGGAGCTCGGCTGCCCGGCCCTGCGCGCGGACTACATAGAGAGATCCCGCGACATCGGGGACCTCTCGGAAGTCCTGAAGGAGATGAGGTGATTCGCGTCCCGGCGGGAGGATTGACGGCGTATTTTGGATTGAAATCGCCCCCGGCATCGTATATACACTTCACGTCCGGAAACTGAGCCTTACCCGGTCAAGGCCGTAACATGGAAGACTTCCTCGACTTCATAATGGAAGCGATGGACTCCTCGGAAGAGGACTTCTGCAGGTCCTTTCCCGATCCGTTCCTCCTCGTGGAGTTCGAGGGCGCGCAAGCCGTCGGCGAGCTCGACACGGCCGTCGAATACCACAAGAAAGGCCTTTCCGACACGGTCGCCGGCATTCCTACCGGCCTCGAGCGCATCAAGGACGACAAAATCTGCACCGTGAAGGGGGCTTCCCCCACCCATGCCGTGTCCCTCGGCAGGTCTCCGGAGAACGACATCGTCCTCGACTACCCGAGGGTCTCCAAGAGGCACGCCCAGATTCACAAGGATACCGCCGGGCTTTTCGTGCTCAAGGACACGGGATCGACCAACGGCACGGTGGTGAACAGCAAGAAGATACCGAAGGGCGGCTCAATCACGCTCGGCAACGGCGACCGCCTGGAATTGGGCGGCGACTTCGTGGCCATTTTCTACACCCCTTCCGGCCTGTTCTCGTACATCAACAGGCTCGCGAAGGAAACGGACGAGAAGAGGCGCGGTCCTCATTGAGGGGGTCCCGCCGGGGGCCGTTCTCTTGGATATGCACAGATCCCGCGTCGCCAGCGCGCCGTTCCCCATGCACGGCCCCGTCGAGGCCGTCCTCGACGCCGCCTTGAGGGAGCCCGAATCCGCGGTCCTGGAATCCCAGCTCCGCGCCGGCGGCCAGGGCAGGTACTCGTTCGCCTGCACGAGGCCCTTCATGACCTTCCGCAGCCGCGGACCGAGGATTGAAATCTCCTGCGCCGGCGCCACGGAAGTCCTCGAGGGCGACCCGCTGGCGGAGCTGGCGTCCCTGCTCCGGCGCTGCGTTGTCCCTCACTGCGAGCCGTCCCGCATCCCCTTCCAGGGCGGCGCGGTCGGCTGGATCACCTACGACCTCTGCCGCGCGCTCGAACGCATCCCCTCGAAGGCGGCCGACGACCTGAAGCTGCCGGACATCCGGCTCAACTTCTACGACAGCGTCTTCGCGCACGACTCGGCGACCGGAGAGGCGTTCACGTTCGCGTCCAGGCCCCGGGACCCGCGAATCGCGGCCGGCCTCCCGGGCCCGGAGGACGCAGCCGAGCGCTGGCGCACGACGGCGGAGAACGCCTGGGCCTCGTGCGTGGGCCCCGGAATCCCGCCCCCGCCGCGGCGGGCCTTCGAGAACCCCCGCCTCAGGTCGAATTTCTCCAGGGAGGAATACCTCCGCGCGGTGGAGCGCGTCCGCCGGTACATCGTCGACGGCGACATCTTCCAGGCCAACCTCTCCCAGCGGTTCGAAATGCCCTTCCGCGCCGGCCTCCGGCGCCTCTACCGCCTCCTGCGCGCGACCAACCCGGCGCCCTTCGCCGCCGCCCTGAACTTCGACGAGGCCAAGGTGGCGTGCTCGTCCCCCGAACGTTACCTGTCGGTCCGCGGCGGGACCGCCGAAATAAGGCCAATCAAGGGCACGAGGCCCCGCGGTCAGACGCTGATCGAGGACGAGGCGCTCGCGCGCGAACTGCGCTCGAGCCCGAAGGACCTCGCCGAGAACACCATGATTGTCGACCTGGTCCGCAACGACCTGGGCCGAGTGTGCGAATTCGGGTCGGTGAAGGTGGTCGAGCTCGCCGCGCTCGAGACGTTCCCCACGGTATTCCACCTGACCTCCACGGTCCGGGGCTCGCTCCGGCCCGGCGTGGACAGGCTCGACGCGGTCAGGGCCTCGTTCCCGGACGGCTCCATCACCGGCGCCCCGAAAGTCCGGGCGATGGAGATAATCGAGGAGCTCGAGCCCGTGCGCAGGGGCCTGTACACGGGATCCGTCGGCTACTTCTCCTTTTCCGGGCCGGCGGACCTGAACGTGGCGATAAGGACCGTGGTCCTCAGGCGCGGCAGGGCGTACTTCGGCGTCGGGGGCGGCATAGTCTATGATTCCGATCCGGAGGCGGAATACATGGAAACGCTCCACAAGGGCGGCGCACTGGCCGAGGCCCTGGTCTCCCTCTCCGCGGGCGCGCGTTCCGGCGTCCGGATCCCGTAGCCTCCGGCGCGAAGACGGCCCCTCCGTCCCGAGGCCGCGCGCCAATGCCGGGTCTGCGCTCCCGCGCGTCCGGCGGCCGGCCCGGCAGCCAGCCGTGAAGAGTCGTGCGCGGGAGCGTTGATTTGCTCGGCACGCGCCGCGCCCTCGTTCCTCGGGCACGGCCCGTGCACGAGCCGCAAGTCAAAAGCCCCGCGCCCGGAATGCCCGCATGTTCACCTCCATCTTCGAGCGGCTCGATGCTTACAGGCTTGCCCGCATGCACAAGGAAACAAATCCCCTCAGGCTCTTGTTTCCTTAGTCCAGTTCCCCGCGGCGGATGCAGCCGCCCCCGGAGCGAAGCCCGCCCCGCCTTCGCTCTGATGAGCACGGAAAAGCTCGGCGGGCTTTGCTCCGCCCTCGCGCCGACTACCAGGCGAAGGCGGGTTGGGGCGCTCTGTCACC
>JBFZBV010000198.1:0-4194 GCA_041308285.1 Planctomycetota bacterium
AGGAAAAGAAAGAGGAGTTCAAGCCGGCCCCGAAAGAGCAGCCCAAGTTCGGCATCTTCGGCGACCTGCTCAAGACCGCCCTCAAGAAAAAAGAAGACCCGAAGCCCGAGGACGAGACGAAGTAAAGAGGTTCATCTCCCGAATTCGCGTAATTCCGCTATGCGGTCTTGGCTGCCATCCACTCGTTTTCTTAACGGCCTTGCCCATAGCGTCAGATCAAGAGCCACCCATCCGCATAGGCCGTCAGGCAACGAGCCGCTGGTTCTGGAGACTTCTCTTGCTTGAAAATTCACTCGAGAGCTGGCATATTGACCGGGGACAGGTTACTGCCTTGTGATCCGCGGGCCTTATTTCGCCGCTCGTAATGAAGCTCACCTTCGGATGATCGGCGCAATGAGGGATGGAAGGCATGTCTGATCGGGGGTAGCGCGATGGAACACGTTGACGTCATCGTTGTGGGGGCCGGACAGGCGGGTCTAGCCTTAAGCCACGAACTCAGCGCTGCGGGGGTGGAACACGTTGTGCTAGAGCGCGGCCGCGTGGGCGAGACGTGGCGGCGCCGCTGGGACACTTTCTGCTTCGTCACACCCAATTGGACGATGCGGCTTCCTGGCCGCCCATACGGTGGGCCGGATACCCACGGCTTCATGTCGCGCGATGAGATCGTCGCCTCCTTGGAAGATTACGCCAGCGCCTTCTCAGCACCCGTCCGCGAGGGTGTTACGGCTGCAGGGATAGAAGCGTCGCCCGATGGCGGCTTCATCGTGCAGACGACGGCCGGAGCTTTGAGCAGCCGCGCTCTGGTGCTTGCCACCGGTGCCTACCAGCGGCCTCGCCGGCCGGCGGCAGCTAAAACGTTGCCCGCCGGCTTGCCACAGATAGACGTTGACGCCTATCGGAACGAGGGGGCCCTGCCGCCCGGAAGAGTGCTCGTTGTCGGCAGCGGTCAGTCCGGCGCGCAAATCAGCGAGGAACTGCGTGAGGCGGGGCGCGAGGTGGTCCTGGCCTGCGGCAAGGCGGCCTGGGTTCCGCGTCGCATCGGCGGGCACGACATCGTGTGGTGGCTTGCCCAGGCGGGTTTCTTCGACCAGACGATCGAGGCTCTCCCGACACCGGCCGCCCGCCTCACCGCCAATCCCGTGGCCACCGGGCACGGCGGCGGACGCGACTTGAACCTACGTACACTCCAGGCGATGGGGGTCACTCTTACAGGGCACTTCATGGGGACGGAGGGCGGTCTGGCCCACTTCGCGCCGGATTTGCAGGAGAGCGCAACTTGGGGCGACCAGCGCTACCGCGAGCTAATGAGCCTGATCGGACGGTTCGCGGCCGAGCAAGGACTTGATTTGCCGCCGATCGACGAGCCGGGGACATTCGCTGCCCATGGGCCCGAATGGCTAGATATCTCCGAACTCGGCGTCGTCATCTTCGCGGGTGGCTTCCGCCCGGATTACCGCTCCTGGCTTCCGTGGCCCGACGCGTTCGACGAGCTCGGCTTCCCGCTCCAGCGAGATGGCGTCAGTACTGTCGTCCCTGGACTGTTCTTCGTGGGCGTCCATTTTCTGCGCAAGCGAAAGTCCTCACTCTTCCTCGGCGTTGGCGAGGATGCAACCATCGTCGCCCGTCATGTCGGCGCTCTCGTCGCGGACAGGCACTCCAAGGGATGAGCGCCTGAGGGGGTATCTCCGGCCTAGAGCCTGTTTGAACGCAGGGGCCGGATACCTCGTAAAGGCAGCCGGGTGTTAGGCGTCGGCACTTCCTGCCGTTTCATCAATCCTTGATGTTCCTCGAGGAGTGCGTCCGGGAGGAGGTAAAACTTGCTGAAAATGATCATGGAAAAGATACGATGGTCAGGGCTTTTTAACCGCAACTCGGACGCCTTATCTATCCAAATGCAAAGACACGTGCTGAGATGGATTAGGACTGTATCCCTCCGGAACAAAACAAATGCGACCGCTGTAAACTATAGAATGTCGCGGACAGATCCTTTTCTTCGCGTTATCCCCATGCTGCCCTAATCCTCGTCAAGAGACGAGGCTTAGGACTGCATGGGCGTCACTCGGCGCCTGGAAGTCATAAGATATCCCTTATAGAACCTTTGCGCCGAGTGACCCCCATGCTGTCCAACAGCTCCAACAGAGGGATGCTGTATTTGCGGGAGAGGCCGGTCATCACCTTGAAATCGGCGATGGTCAACTCCCGCTTTCCCGACCCCCGGATCTTGCGGACGATCTCGTCGAGCCAGCTCGAATGGAGGATGAACCCGTCCAGGCCCTCGACGATCTTCTTCCGCTCGGCGAGGACCCCGAGGAGCATCTGAAGCTTGCCCTGGGTGAGTTTGAACTGGGACCGAAGGTCGTCCTGGGTCACGCTTCCGAGCTCGCCGCTGAGGACCATCCGTTCGAGGGCGGCCACGGTCTCTTCGTCCGCGTCCGTCAAGGGGATCCGGAAATCGGGAAGCCGGACGATCCCGCCCTCCTCGACGATCCTCCCCTCCTTGGCCAGCAGCCGGAGGGCCAAAACGAGGACCGTCCGGGGGGCGTCAAAGCGCTTCTCGAGCTTCTCGAGGGGGGCTCCTCTCTGGGAGGGGTGTTTCTTGTGGTACTGAGTGAGGAAGGAAACGATCCGGCCGCGGAGGAAATCCAGGGTGCCCTGGGACACGAGGAACAGGGGCGAAAACGCGAGGATGCGGGCCTTCCCTTCCTCTTCGAGCAGGTGTGCCAGGGCCTCGACGCGGGACCCGGGCAGGCGGCAGAAATCGGCGACGTCCTCGCCCTTCAGGCCCTTTAGCCCCCCCTCCTCCGCGAGGGTCAGGATCATGTCCTTTTCCCCGAGGGAAAACCGCATCAGGAGGGCCTTGCGCTTCGAAAGCTTGAGCTCGTCGGGCGACGGCGAGCCCGGATAGAGGCACGTGCCGCGCCCCAGGATGCCGCCGGCCGCGCTCCGGACTTCGAACGGGTCCCCCCATTTGACGTCGACGGGCCCAACGGCCATTGCCCGGACGAAGGGGGCGTCCTTTCGACCGGGGACGGCATACTCGATGAAACGGACGCCGACGCCGCCGTCGAGGAAAACGGCCTCGGCCGGCGCGCCTTGACCGAGCTTCCCCAGCGGGAAATCGAGGACGGCGTCGAACTCGGGCGCTTTCATGGGCGACGTTCCTCCTGGTCCGCCGCCGGGACGAAGCTCATGCGGCGCAGGGCCGGGTCGCAGGAAACAAGGATTACATGAACCTCGTCCCCCAAGTCAAACGTTTTCCGGCGCCGGTGGGGCCGGAGCCGCCGGGCCGCCGGCTTCGGCTCATAGTCCCCCCTCAAGGAGTCGAACGGCAGGAGGCCGGAGACGAAGTACTCGTCGACTTCGACGATGAGGCCGGCCTTGATGACATCGACGACGATCCCGCTGAACTCGTCGCCCAGGCGGTTCTTGAGGAAGCGGAAGATCCGCCATTCGAGGAGCGCCTGCTCGGCCTCTCCGGCGTTCCGCTCCCGTTCGGAGGACTTGGCGGCGATCGCGTCGAGCGGAAGCTTGCCCGGCTCTTCGCCGGCCAGGAGGCCTTTGAGGAGGCGATGGACGACGAGGTCGGGATAGCGGCGGATGGGCGATGTGAAATGCGTGTAGTGTCCCTGGGCCAGGCCGTAGTGGCCGACGTTCGCGGTCGCATACACGGCGAGCTTCATGGCCCGCAGGACCTGCCGGCCGATGAATTTTTCGCCGGGGAGGCCCTCGGCCTTTTTGAGCACGCGCTGGAGGTCTTGCGACCGGACCTTGGCCGGGTCCGGCAGGGTCAAACCGAAATTGAGGATGAGGTCCCGCAATTTTCCGAGGTCGCCGACGTCCGGCGGGGGGTGGACCCGGTAGATGGCCGGGACCTTCCTCTCCGAAAAGGCCGTGGCCACGGCGACGTTGGCCGTGACCATGAACTCCTCGATCAAGCGGTGGGCCTCGTTCCTTTCCGCCGCCGCGACGGAGAGGAGCTTGCCCTTCTCGTAGATGAGCTCGGGCTCGACAAGGTCGAAGTCGAGGCTCCCGTCGGCCAGGCGCCGCTGCCGAAGGACGCGGGCGAGCTCCCTCATCAGCAGGAGGTCGGGAACGACGTCGGCGTAAGCTTTCGCTTCCGCGGCGTCCCCTTCAAAGATCTTGAACACCGAGGTGTAGGTCATCCGGTGGGCCGTGCGGATGATGGAAGGAGCG
>JBFZBV010000199.1:0-3403 GCA_041308285.1 Planctomycetota bacterium
CTCCATGCGGATTGCGGGCGCGGCGCGTGCCGAGCAAATCAACGATTCCGCGCGCGACTCTTCATCGCCGCCCGCCCACGGACCCGGCTGGTCCGGGCCACCCGTTGTTGTATAATAATCCATCCTCCCGGCCGGTGCTTCGCGCCGCGGCTTTCGCCCGGCGGAGGGGCGGGGGGACGCAACGATGTTGAAGGAAACCGAGATGCTCAAGCCCGCAGTATACGCGATCCTTCTCGCCTCGCTCGCAGCTCCGGCGCAGGCCGCGGACGACGACGCAGCCTTCCTCAGGAAGGCCGCCGCCGCGAAAGGCGACGTGTCGAAGCTCAAGAACTGGAAGACGTACTCCATGAAGGGCACCTTCAAGGCCTACAACCGCAACGGCTACTCCAAATACGACCTCGAGGTGTGCATGCAGAAGCCGGACAAGCTCTCCGAGCGCCTCGAGGAGCCCATGCACGGCGTCGAGAGGACGGTGGTCTCGGGCCGCGAGGGCACGCACAGCTCGCGCAAGGCCGTGAGAATCCTCGCCGCAGACGAGGTCCGCGAGAACCTCGAGATGCTGGAAGGCTTCGACATGTGGTGGAAGATGGCCGAGGGATCGTCGGACCTCAAGCCGGCCGGCACCGAGACAATCGAGACCGAGGGCGAGGAAGGGAACGTGAAGGTCGAATGCCGGAAGTACGAGACTTCGAAGGGGAAGGACAAATGCGTGTATTACTTCGAAGCGGAATCCGGCAGGCTGGCGCGCGAGTGGAACTTCACGGTGGACCGCACGGGGGCGGAGATCGAATCCTACACCGATTTCAGCGAATACGAGGAGTTCAGCGGCGTGATGTTCGCGCTCACTCAGAACGTCTGCCAGAAGAACGAGCAGGAGGACGGATCCTTCAAGAGCGAGCTTTCGAGGAGAATCTCCACGGATGAAGTCGCCCTGGACGGGGAGATGAATCCGTCGGTGTTCTCGCCGAAGAAGGACCCGTTCGCGGCCCTGACCGATCCGGCCGCGCTGGCCGCGTCCTGCGCAGAGGCTTTCCAGGGACGGGACCCGAACCTGGCAGAGATGGCTCAGATGGCCATGGTCCGGGCCGGGACAAAGGCCACGGACTCCATAAAGGCATGGAAGGCCTCCGACAACCAGGCGCTCAGGCACTACGCGAACCTCATCCTCCTGAGGACCGGGTCGGAGACGGCCGCGGACGCGCTTTATCTCGCCGAGACCTACAAGTCCCCCCAGGCCAAGACGGTCGGCCTCGTGGTGAAGGCCGTCGGCCACGCAGGCTACTGCCTCGTCGCGGGCGGCAAGGTGGTGATCGTGGACGCGCCGTACCAGAAGGGCCTCTTCGGAGTGGCCGAACCCGCCCTCGACTCGTCCAGCATATCCAAGGCGGATCTCCTCCTGTTCACCTCGTCGCGGAGGACCTGCTTCGACCCGGCCGAAGTCAAGGCCGTGGCGTCCAAGACCGGTGCCAGGATTGCGGGCCCCCCGCCCGTCATCGAGCTCCTGGCCGCCGAGGGCGTTCCCCGGGACCAGCTCCTCGAGATGGCCCCGGCCAAGGGCGCATCCGTCAAGGCCCAGGCCGCGGGGATGACCGTGCACGCGTTCAGGACCAGGTCCCAGCTCGCAGTGCACAACGCATACGTCATCGAATGGGAAGGATTCAAGACCCTGCACATGGGGTCGACCCTGGATTTCGAGAAGCTCAAGATGGAAGCCGCCAGGGACGCAGCCGTCGTCTTCCTGCCCCTGTTCACGATGGGATCCAAAGCTGCGGACTTCCTGGGTACTCTCGGCACAATCAGGTTCCTGGTCCCCACCCATCTTTCGGACCTGCCTGCGGTCACAGGCGAGATTAAGAACAAGCGGACCGACGATAAGATGCCCGCGTTCAAGGAACTCGTGCCCATCCTGCCCAACGGGGAGGTCAAGTTCTGACCGCGATTCCCAGGGTGCGGAATCGAAGCACGCGCAGAGGAGGCGATCGAACGGCTCAACGGAGCGAATGCCGCACCAGCGGCGCGCGTACGGAGTGCGGCCCGGCTACGCTGAAATCGCCGTCGGATTCATCGCAGAACGCCGACGCCTACGCGCACTCTGAGAATCCGCAGACCCTGCAGACCACGCACCCGCCCTCGTGCTCCACGATTCCGCCGCACTCCGGGCATGCTCCCTTGCGCATGACAGGGGTGACCATGTGCTTGAATATTTCGGCGGTCGAGGTCTTTCCGTCCCGGGTCCCCATGTACAGTTCCACGGCCTTCGCAATGGCGTCGGAGCAGGACAGGATTTTGCCTCCCTGTCCCCAGGCGGTGGAGTGGCAGCTGATGCCCTTGAGCTGGTCCACTATCGGGTAGATGTCGGATCCGGACCTGAGCGCGAAGGAGATTAGCCTGCATATGGCCTCGGTCTGGGACGCGGCGCATCCGCCGGCCTTGCCCATGACCGAGAATATCTCGAACGGCTTGCCTTCGTTGTCCTCGTTGATGGTCACGTAGAGGTTGCCGCAGCCCGTGCGCATCTTCCTGGTCGTTCCCCTGGTGACGTCCGGCCGGGGCTTCGGCATGCGTTTCATCTCTTCCTTTGGGGCTTCGCCGTCCTTCTTGTCCTTTTCGCCCGTTGTGGACAGGACCTGGTTCTCGCGCGATCCGTCCCTGTAGACCGTGACGCCCTTGCAGCCGAGGGCGTGGGCCATGCGGTAGACCTTTTCCACGTCATCTATGGTCGCGTCGCGCCTGAAGTTCACGGTCTTGGACACGGCGTTGTCGGTGTGGTTCTGGAAGGCGGCCTGCATGCGTATGTGCCATTCCGGGGAGATGTCGTGGGCCGTATGGAAGACCTTCTTCACGTCGTCTGGCACCTCGTCGATTTCCTGCACCGACCCCTTCTCGGCGATTTGCTTCATGAGCTCCTTCGAGTAGAAGCCGCCGTCCCTGGCCTTCTTCTCGAAGATTGGGTGGGCCTCGATGAGCTCCGCGCCGTCGAGCACCTTGCGGATGAAGGAGACCGCGAAGAGGGGCTCGATGCCGCTCGAGCAGCCTGCGATTATCGAGATTGTCCCGGTGGGGGCAATCGTCGTCGTGGTGGCGTTGCGCAGGGGCCTGTGCCCGTCCCCGGCGAACACCGACCTGTCGTAGTTCGGGAAAGCCCCCCTCTCGGCCGCGAGATCGGCGGACGCCTTCCTGGATTCGGACTCCATGAACTGCATGATCTCCAGCGCCATCCCCAGCGCCTTCTCGGACGCGTACGGCACATCGAGCTTGATGAGCATGTCCGCGAACCCCATTATGCCGAGGCCGATTTTCCTGTTCGACTTGGTCATCTGCGCAATCTTCGGCAGGGGGTACCTGTTCATGTCGATTACGTTGTCCAGGAACCTCACGGAATCGTGTATCACCTCCCTGAACT
>JBFZBV010000200.1:0-2949 GCA_041308285.1 Planctomycetota bacterium
CGCCAGAAAGCGTGGATTCTTGCAGTTAGCCCCGCGCCTGGCAAGGGCATTCTACCCGCCATCCCCGCCGCCTCCGGCGCGGAGCGCCGCGGACTGCACCGGATGGGCGGCCGCCGCCCCGCCTGCCCGGCGCCCCCGGATTATGGACGCTCGCATGGCACGGTTGCCCCCGGCCGCCCGCCCGCGTTAGAATCCCGGCATGCGCCTCCGCAATCCACCCGGACTCCGTGCCGAATTGAGCGCCGCCCGCCTGCCGGCCGCGGCGGCCTGCATCGCGCTCCTCGCTCTCGCCTCCGCAGCCGGCCGATGCGCGGGCGAGAGCGCCGGGGAAATCGCCGCGGAGGTGTCGGCCCTCTGCCAGCTCGAAGTCGACGGCGCCTCGCAGGTCGTGGCGCGGAAGGGGTCCTGCGCGACGTTCTTCCTCGCCATGCGCAACTCCGGGAAGACCGACTTCAAGGGCAGGCTCGAAATCTCCGCCTGCAACATCGACTACAGCTACTGCAATCCCGTCCGGAAGCCCGTGGACCTCCCCTGTTCCGCAAGCAGGGTGGAGCCGCACGCCTTCTGCCTGCCTTCGTGGGCGCACAAGGCGAAGGTGGAGGTCCTGCCCCTGGAATCCGGCGCCCAGCCGCTGTTCTCGAAGCATTTCGACGTCCGCTGGGCTTCGCCAGCCGAGACAATCGTCGTGATTGTCGAGGACGGGAGCGAAAGCAGGAGCTTCCTCGCCGGCGCTGATCCGGCCCTCGGCAGGCTGCTCCTGTTCCACAGCGACGGAAGGCTCCTGCCGGACTCGGAGGACGGCTACGACGCGGTGGACGCCGTGTTCCTGGGCGACTTCAAGGCCGAGTACCTCCCCAGGGAGAAGCGGGACGCGCTTGCCGGGTGGGTCGAGAGGGGCGGCACCGCGGTGATACACGCCACCGGCGGGTCGGGCCGATTCGCGTCGCCCCTGTTCAAGGCGCTCCTGGGCTTCGTCCCGGGCGCCCCGGAGCCGGCGGGGGACCTTTCCCTGGAGGACGGCTCGCTCATTTCCCTGCCCGAGGGCGGCACATATCTGGCGCCGGTCGCGCCGGGTGCGATGAAGCCAATCGTCGAGGCTGCCGGCAGGCCTTTCCTGTCCAGGAGGGACCTCGGTCTCGGGTCGGTGTATTTCTGCAGCGCGGACCTCTCGGGCCCGGAATTCGCCGGCTGGCGGGACCGGTCGCGGTTCCTGGACCTGTGCCTGGGAGGAAGCGGGGCATCGAGGACCCGGCTTGCCGCCAAGCTCGCATGCGAGGCGGTGGTGGACGCGGAAGGCTCCCGCAGCTCGACCGGCATACTGGCCGCGACAGGGGCTTACGCCGCCCTCCTTGCCGCCGCGGCCCTGTTCACCCTGTTCAAACCCGGCCGCAGGGCCGGGCTCTGGCTGCCCCTTCTCGCCCTCAGCGCGGGCATTGTCCCGGCGATTCTCGCCGCTGAGATCATCCTGCCCCGCGGAGTCCCGTACACCAGCGCCTCGGTGCTCCTCTCGGAATCGGGGAGCTGGAACACGCTGGTCTTCGAACGGGTCTGCCTGGCGCCGGCAGGCGCGGTCGAGGCGGAGCTTGGCCGGTCCGCGGGCCGCTGGATGCCCTCCGTGGGCGCCCTGAGACAGGAGATTAAGGCGGAGCAGCAGCCCGCGCCCGAACGGGCGGAGATGGAACCCCTCGGCGCAGGTTCGAGGCTGCACCTGTCTTCCGGAGTCCCCGTGATGCTGTCGCGGAGGTTCATCCGCAAGCACCAGGGCGTGTCGGTCGAGGCCGGACTGGACTGTTCCGGCCGGGAAATCGCAGCCCGCGTGACCGTGCGGAACGACTCCGGCTCCGACGTGAGGGGCGCGTACCTCCTGTACGGGAACTACGCCGGATACGTGGGGAATCTGCCTTCGGGCGCAAGCCGCACGGTGGAAACGGTCATGTCCCAGGACTGGCAGGCGGATTTCTTCAGGGACGCGTATTTCGAGGGCGCGGGCGCCGGCGACTCGGTGCAGACCGGTCTCGTGCATCTCGGACTGCACAGGCCGTGGGGCAGGAAGGCGGCGTCGTTCTCCCGCGCGGGCTGGGGCGATTTCCGGTTCGAGGGCGGACGGTTCACAGGCCCCGTCATCCTGGCCGGGAACGTAGCCGAGCCCCCTGCAGGGACCGGCCTGGCCCCCGAGCCCGAGCTCGCAGGTTCGTGGTCGCTCTGGATCTGCTCCTGCAGGGCGGAATTCGCGCAGGGGGCAATCCTCGTGCCGGGCCCCCTGCTCGACGCCAGATGGTCTCCCGCCCCGGGTTCCGCGGCCTCGGACGGGTTCGAGGTGGGGCTGGAGGAAGTCAGGGTCTTCAAGAAGTGCGGCGTGGTCCTGTCCCTCAAGCTGCCTTTCGACCCGGACTCGGCAAGCGTAATCGAGGCCCGGGAAACGCGCATCGAGTCCATGTCCTCCTTCGCCTCAGGCCGGGTTTCCGCGTACGTCTACGACTGGGACAAGGAGACCTGGGTGCCGAGGCCCGAGAAATACCCCAGGGGGAGGCTGAATCCTTCGGAGATCAACCCCGACACGGGCGAAGTGCGCTACATGTTCGAGGCGATGGAGAACGCCGAGGTGATTCCGGCAATCGGAGTGGACCTTCTCGCGGAGACCGGCGAATGATGCTCAGCGTGGCGAACCTCAAGAAGGACCTCGGGTCCGTCAGGCTGCTGGAGGGCATAGATTTCTCCCTCGGGGAGGGAGTCGTCATGGGCATAGCCGGCACGCATTCAATCTCCAAGACGGCGCTCATGAGGGTCCTAGCGGGCCTCTCTCCGATTACGTCCGGCGACGTCAAGGTCGATTCCAGGCCGGTCTCGGACCCGGCGGTGAGGTGCCGGATAGGGTACATGCCCCGCAGGTTCGGGACGATGAAGCGGGCGACCGTCCAGGAGTTCATGCAGTTCTACGGGGCGGCCTTC
>JBFZBV010000201.1:0-11089 GCA_041308285.1 Planctomycetota bacterium
CGATCCGTCCGTTGAGCTCACGGCGGCGGGCCAGCTGAGCATGTTCCCGTCCGCGTAGAACTGGCTGAAAAGCCGCAGGGCTTCGGCCGTGTCAATGGGGCCTTCGCCCTTGCCCCACGGGACCGCGAGCAGGACGCGGATTCCCGCGACGGGGATTCCGCCTTCGTCGACTACTTTCCCCGATACGACGGGGCACGCGCCGGGAGGACGGCCCTCGGCGGTTTCGGCTCCCGGCTTCGCTCCGTCTGCATCCGCGGGCGGATCCGGTTTGCGACTCGGCGGAACGGGCGGCGCGGCAGGCTCCTCACGCGGGGCCGATTCAGCGGGATTCGCACGGGGGGCCGCAGCAGGCGAAGGCTCGATGGCCTCGTCCCCATCCCCGCCGGTGAAAACGCCTATCAGGGTGAGAACTGAGGCGAACACGAAGACAATCGCCAGAACCAGCGTGTACATGTTCCTGTTCACGACTTTCGCCATCGCGTCTCCAGGCATGCTCAGAGGTTTGAATGGCCCTTCACGAGCTATAGTAGAACATCGGGCGTGCGATGTGAAAGGGCATAATCCCTCCGCGGGCCCGGACTCCGGCGGTCGATTCGCCGGAATCCGGGCCGCGGCATGTCAGCGCCCGCGGTCGGGAGAAACGATGATGCAGTGCTTGCGGGATTTCATCTCGGCGGCGGCCTTGAAGACCAGCAGGCGAAGGCATTCCTGGATTGAGGGCAATCCGGATCCTTCGCGTTCGGCGGCGGTCGCTTTCTGCCTGGCCAAATCCTCCCTGCAGTTGGCAGCGTCGCCGGATGAGACGCAGTCGTAATCGAATTGCGAGTCTGGCGTCCCGTCGTCGACCCCGATTCTCCATCCCGCTGCACGGGCCGCGAGCTCCAAGACATGGACCAGGGTGCATTTCCTGACCTTCATGTTCAGCGTAATCCTGTCAGCATCGGCATTGATGGAATAGTCGCAGCCGTCCTTGGAATCGAGATTGATTGATCCCAGCTTGAAGACTCTGTTCACGATTTCGGAAAGCGTTTCGCGCGTGGCCTGGAACTCCTCTATCACCTTCGTCATCGGGTGGTAGACGCGCAGATGATCCAGAATGTCGAAGTCGAGATCAGCGAGCCTGGACCTGTCGACTCTGTAGCGGACGGCCTTGCCGTCCCCGATGCGCACAAGGCTGAAGAATATCGCGTTCCTTCCAGCCCTGTCGGAAGCGCCCGTCCTGTCGATGTACATCCTGCAACCGACCGATTTGACTTCTTGAAACCTGTCGTGGAGGTGGTTGGAAGTCACTATCGCCATCGGCAATCCCAGCGTCTGCTGCCAAGAGTCGACCAGCGGCTTAATCCTGTCAGTCTTCATGGCTTCGGCCAACTTGAATTCGTCGGTGGCCTTCCACGCCTTGATGAACGAATCCAGAATCTCCGCGGGAGCGGGGTCGAAAAGCTTTTCCAGCTGCTCGAACGTGAGTTCTCCGGGCTTCAGGTGCTCGACCTTGGGCTCTTGAAGCTCCTGGCCCGCGGCTCCGGCGCACGCCATCGCGAATGCCGCCGCCGTCGCAAACGACCATACAGCCAACCTTTCCATCGCCAATCCTCCTATAATCAGTTTTCCAATTCCTCTCATCTCGCAACCATGCTGAACGCCAGGTTGCGCCCGAGAATCCTCACCCTGAAGCATGCGTAGTTCCTGAAGAGGGCGTCGAACTCGGACTCGAGGCCGGCCATGTCGATTTCGCGGGCGGACACCACGGCGAGGGACATCGATTCCCCGGGATTCCTTTCGATAATCCCAGACTCCACGCCGCGGTCGAGCAGCCGCATCTTGAGAATGGACTCCACTTCCAGCCTGCCGCTGCCGATTTCTATGGGCTGCGGAAGCGCTTGTGCGGGAAGCGGTGCCGCCGACGGCGCAGGCGATTCGCGGGCGATGACCAAAGGTCCGCCTCCGGTTCCATCAGAATCGATTCCGGCCGGCATGCCCGGCCCGCCGCTCCCGAAGACTCCGAGCAACTGCATGGAGAGAATCACGGCGGCAGCTGCGGCGGCTGCCAGGGCGACTATGGCGGATGTCCTCCTCGCCGCGCGCCTGTCGAGTCTCCGATCGAGGTCCGAGGCGGAAGGCGGGGCGGGGGCATGGTCGGCCATCCCCTTCAACGCGTCCTCAAGGCAGCCGTCGATTTCGTCATCTTCGGGATTCATCGGCTCCCTCCTTCATCGCCGCCCTGAGTATTTCCGCGGCGGCGTGGGTCCTGCTTTTCACGGTCCCCTCTGGAATTGAGAGCGCGCGTGCGGTCTCGGCCACGCCGAGGCCGCGCTCGTAGCGGAGAATCACGACCATGCGGTGGATGTCGTCCAGGCCGTCAAGCGCGCGTCTGAGCCTTTGGCCGACTTCCGGGTCAGGCGAGGCGTCGACGCCCGGAGGCGGCACCGAAGCCTCCCTGCGATCAGAGGCGAACTTCTCCTCGCGCTTCCTGAGCCTGCCGAGGCTCCTCATGCGCTTGCGGCACTGGTTGAACAGGATGCCGTAGAGCCAGGATCGAAGCGTAGTGCCCTCATCGGTCCTGCGGGCGCCGTCCCAGGCGGCAATCAGGCTCTCCTGGGCGGCGTCCTCGGCGATGTGGGCGTCTCCGGTGAACAGGTATGCGGCCCTTACGAGCCCCCTCCCGTACGTTTCGGCGAGGTCCGCGAGCGCGGCCCGGTCGCCGCGCCTCAGGCGCAGCAGGACGTCCACGGCGGATGCGGCATCGTCGGCTGTAGCCACCTGCGTCTCCATCGACCCCCCGACGCGACGAATCCCGGAACCGTCATGGAGTACCCGCATCGGGAGTCCGGTTCACCGGAATCGCTTTTTTTCCGGGCGGCCGCGACGCATGAGTCCGAACTCAACCCCTGTCCGCGGACAACCGTTCGATTTCAAGCCCGATTTCCACGCGCAGGTTCTCGACGGCCTTCTGGATGCATTCGGACTCGAGCCCGAGGGCGCTCAGGAACCCGGGAATCCCGATGCGCTTCTCCCTGCATTCCCCCTCGGCGTTGAAGTAGAGGTATTCGGTGCGTGTGTCAATCATCATGCATTTCGCGAACGACAGGACCGCGGCGGATTCGCCGAACGGGCTCTCGGTGGTTGCCGCGAACGTCGTGTAAATCAGCACCGCGTCCGCTCCGAGCCTCGCCGCGGCCGCGCGGACCGCGGCGGTGCCGCCCCCGCCGGAGGCCAGGCACCCGGGGATGAACACGGTGTTCGGGGCGAATCCCGCGGCAGTCAGGAAAGCCCGCCACAATTCCCTTTCGGCCGCCCTTACGGTCTCCACTGCGTCGCCAATCTTCATTACAGCGACCCTGACCTTCGAGCGGGAAGACAGGTCGAAGGACGGCTCTATTCGCATGACCTCCAGGAGCTTCGCCTCGGCCTTCTTCTGCATCTCGGCGATCTGGGCCCTGATCCACCCGAGCATTCGGGGATCGTTCTTCATCCTGGCGCCGGCCTCCTCCTCAACCTTCTTCAAGTCCGTGATGACGCCCTTCAACTGGTCTGCCGTGGGGGCCTTGGAACGCGCGACATCGCGGTAGCGCTTGATTGTTTCGCGGGCCTCGGGCACTTCCTCGCAGGCCCGCACCAAGTCCCCGTCTTCCGCGGAGAAGTCCTCCGGTCCGGCGGGCATCGCCGGCCGGGCCGAGGTCTCCTGGGCCTGCTCGGCCAGCACCGACCATCCCCTGCCGTAGGCCGGGGCGGCGATGCTCTCGAAGGCCGCGCAGCCGGATGCCTGCGCGATGGCAAGGAACGCCGCGAGCCCCGCCGCGAGGGCGGGGCCCGGCAGTCCCGGCCTACCTGGAAGACTGGGCGCGCGACTCGATTGCACGGACCGTTTCACTGCGTAGAACCTCAAGTGCGGCTTTCCTGGATTCGATTTTCATGGCGTCCGAATCCTGGAAGTACCACGGGCCTATCGAATCCCTTTCGTCCTCGCCTTCCACGGCGAACTCCAGGAATTCGTTCTCCACGTCGAAGCAGACGCCCTTCGCGAAGGTCAGCACTGCGCTCTGGCTGCCCGGCGACACGAAGAGCCCGAGGAGCGTGAAGTAGAGGAACCCCCAGATGTTGAGCGACGACGCCTCGGACGAGGCCGAGGCGTACAGGAGCACGGTGTCCGCGTGCAGCCTGGCTGCCGCTATGCGGATTTCGTGGAACTGCGGGTCGCCCGAGAGGATGACCGAGGAGATGAAGACCACGCGCACGAGCCCCGTCGATTCGAGCGCCTTGCGCCACGCGTCCTTGTCCTCCTGCCTGATGGTCTCGATTCCGTTCGGCCCGACCTCGGCGATGGCAATCGTCACGGGGCGGCTCTTTGAAAACGTGACGATTGGCGAGATGTTCAGAATCTCCTTGACCGCCTTGTTGGCCGCCTCGCGCTGCTCCGTGAACGCCAGCGCGCCCTGCACGTGCGAATCCGCCGACATGGACGGGAACCTCGGGGCTAGCCTCGACAGGAGCTGCTCCGGGAACTCGGGCGGCTCGGGATAGAGGGATTTGCAGCCCATGAACGCCGCGAGCGACGCGGCAATCACCGAAAAAACCAGCGCTCTCATGCCAGGTCCTCCTAAATGGCGTTTCCAGGCCCGGGCTTTTCCGGGGGCGTCCGGCGTCCCCGATTGCCCGGACTCGTCGTCTCCACGAAGTAAAGCAGGCGAGAGTCCCTGCGGTTCACGGGATTTCTTGCCATCGCTCGAGACGGAGGCAGAGCGGGAAGCGCGGCTCTCCAGGACTTCGAATCACGGCCTGCGGATGCAGCCGCCCCGCTCAGTCGGGGCAGGCACGCAAGATCACGCCACGGAGTGGCGTGGCTACATCTGCAGCCCCTGCAGGGCCAGGGTCTCGAAGACCCGCCGAAGCCCTCTCATCGATCCCTGGGCGAAGGCGGATGCCGGGCCTCAATCGGGAACGTCCATGCTGTTCGGAACAGGCTCACCAGAGCCCCTCGGCGGATAAATGCACCAGGTACATTTCCCCCGTGCAATTTCCCCAAGTCGAAACACATCCGTATGTTCTGATTGTGCAACTATGCAGATGAAGACCCGAATCGGCGAAGTCCTCGGACTGGCTCGGGACATTCGCCTCCCACCCCGGGATTCCCGGCATCGTCATGACGATTGGGAGGGCGAACCTCCAGGTGAGCCGCTCAAGAACGTCATTGCAGGCTACGCAGAGCCTTCGGGGGCTACGCAGGGTCTTCGAGAGACGGGCCCTCCTGGGAGGCCGGGAAGGCGGGCTCAGACCAGCGACTCGCCGGTCTGCACTTCGACCTGCCGCCCTGTGACGAGACGTGGCCTGTCGTCGGCCCCGGTCATGCAGTAGAACCTGGGCGCGCGGAGGTTGAATGCCGACGCTGCGTTCCCGAAGCGGTCCATGACGAGTATTTGGAAGCCGCCCTTGCGGTCGGGCAGGTCGTTGAGGTCGAGAAGGCACTTCGCCGCGGTCTCCGCCGCAGGCAAGCCTTGGGAGAGGTAGTAGACCGCCATGCGGGCGGAGCAGAGCCTCATGCACAGCTCCCCGTTGCCGCAGCACGCCGCGGCGCCGTACCTGTTGTCCGCGTAGCAGCCCGCGCCTGGAATCGGCGAATCGCCGACCCTGCCGGGCATCTTGAGGGCGAGCCCGCTGGTGGACACCGCGCATGCGATGTCGCCGCGCACGTCCCTCGCCATGGCGTTGCACGTGCCCTGGATCTCCGCGCAGTAGATTTCCTTCCACCCGGACCTCTGGCGGGCGACCTCGAGAAGCCTGCCGCCGTAAGCCCTCGCGAGCTCGGCGGGCTCCTCCTCCACGCGCGGCCACAGGTCGATTTGCTCGCCTTTCATGAGCTTCCGGTACGTCTCGCGCATCCGGTCGGTGAGGAGGGGCTGCTCCTCGAACCCCTGCGAGGATGCGAACCGGTCGGCCCCCTCCCCCGCCAGGAGGACGTGCGGCGTGCGCTCCATGACCCTGCGGGCGACGGACACGGGGTTGCGGTGCTTCCGGATTCCCGCTACCGCGCCGATTGCGAGGTTCCTGCCGTCGGAGATGGACGCGTCGAGCTCGACGTCGCCGGCGAAATTCGGGAACCCGCCGTACCCGACGGACCAGTCGTCGGGGTTGTCCTCGATTGCGCGGACGGCCGTCTCCACCGCGTCGAGGGCGCTGCCGCCTGCCGAGAGGATTTCCCAGCCTCTGGCCGCCGCTTCGCGGCCGTTCAGCGTCACGGCGATTGCGGGCCGGGATTCGGTTTCTTCGGGCATTTTGCGGGCCTCAAACAGCGTACGGCGGGCCTTTACGAATCGCTTTGAACATCGGCCACGATATCAAATTCAGCGCTTGCCTTCGAAATCGCCCCCGGTCACTCCGCCGAATCCTTCCGCGGCGGACAGGGCGGGCTCCATTGATTCGGACGCGGCCTGGGCGCCTGCCGCGCCCTGCCTGAACCTGCGCCGCGTGAACCTGGGCTGCTGCCAAATCCCGTGGCGCAGCTTGAAGGACGAGTACGCCATCATGAGCGGCAGGACGGCGGATTCGAGGCGCTCCTTGGGCGTCATGGGACCCGTATGAAGGGCCACCAGACTCTGGAGATCCTTGAGCCTTCTGCCCGTATCCTGGTTCAAGTACCTGAGGCTCGGGGGGATGAGCACCATCCCCTGGTGGGCTATGGCCCTGTAGGATTCGGCTTTGGCCCTCACGCGGGGGACCGTATGGTTCCTGAGGTTCAGGTACCCCGCCATATAGTCGTCCAGCACGCGGAACACGGTGGGTCCGAGCCGTTCGAACTCCTCCCGGTAAAGGCCCTGCTGGATGGCGGACATCTCCGCCATGCCGATGTGCGGGTGACTGAAACCGAGCGTGAACCCGTCGTGCTTGGAATTGTCGAGGTACAGGTCGGCGTTCAGGCGCCCCTCCGCCTTCATCCTGTCGTAGGCGGGCGTGCCGTGGGCGGGCCCGTATATGAGGAACTGGCACATGGAAGGCCGGTAGCTCAGGAGCTCCTCGAATTCCTCCCGGATGATCTCCGGGGTCTGGTAGTCGAAGCCGATGATCATGGAGGCGAGGACGCTGATTCCGTGCTCGTGCAGGTCCCTGAAGAGCTCTCCGTAGGGCCTGCCGCGCATCTTGGCGTAGCCCGCCCGTTTGCCCTCGAAGCCGACCCAGATGAAATCCACGCCCATCTCCACGATCTCGTCGGCGGTGAACTGCGACAGCGCCTTCACGCTGCTGAAGATGCTGAGCGAAAGCGGCGGCATGTCCGAGCGCCTGATTGCGTCCAGGAACTCCCTGCCGCGCTTCTCGTTCAGCAGGAAGTCCTCGTCGCTTATCCAGAAGTGCTCCATGGACGGGTACAGCCGGCGAAGGCGGGCTATGGCGTCGAGAATGGACGCGCCGTCAGGCAGGATTCGGATGTGCTGCCTCTTGAAGTAGTGGGAGGTCGCGCAGAAATCGCATCCGTTGGGGCAGCCGAGCCCTGCGAAGACGTAGCCTGTCCGGCCGGGCAGGGGCACGGAGAATAGGGAGGACTTCTGCGTGATTACCGGCTGCACCATCGGGGCGTCGACCGGCTCGCCCAGGAGCTCCCGCATGAAGCGGACGCCCTCGCCCCTGCAGATGTGGTCCGCGTACGGCTTGAGCATGTCGCCGAGCGCCGTGCCGTAGCCGCCCAGGATGATTTTCGTGGCCGGCGCATGCTTGCGCACGGCTTCCACCATCGGAATCATCTTGTGGAGCGTCGGCGAAACGAACGCAATCCCGACGTAGTCGTAGCCCTTGCGCACTTCCCGGACGAACTCGTCCATGTCGGGGTAGTGGAGCGTGGTCGTGGGGATTCTGAGGTTTTCGGCTATGAAATCGATTCCCCACTGCGTTGTGGTCGCGCGGGGGCGGAATATCCCCTGGGCCCACATTATCTGGTGCGACCCCTCGTAAGAAACGCCGAAGCCGTCTCCGTACGCGGTTCCGAAGGGCTTGCAGACGCTCGACAAAAGAAGCCTTCTCCCGTTGCTCTTGTTTGATGACATCTCGTTCCAATCAGAAGACCGGCGAAGCTCCCGCACGTGACGTGCCTGGGCGGGAAGAAAAGGGGATTCTACGCCAACGCCTCGCGCCGCACAAGAAGCTTTTCCGCCCTGGCCCGGCGGCCGGATTTCCCTTGGCAATCGCTGCCCGGCGCCGATAATACCGAATGGAATTGCGCATTTCATCCGCGGGAGCCGGGCATGGGAAGGGCAGTGAGGTTCAGCGTCTCGCTGGGCGAGGACCTGCAGAGGCAGTTCGACCGGGCCTGGAAGGCGGAAGGCCTGCCCACGCGCTCCGAGGCCGTCAAGGCGATGATTCGACGGTCGCTCGTCCAGAAGGAGTGGAGGACTGGCGCCGAGGTGGCCGGAGCCGTGGTGGTAGTATACGACCACCACAGGAAATCCGTGGCGAACCGGATTATCGACGTCCAGCACGACTTCGACGACGTCGTCGTCTCCGCCGTGCACGCGCACCTGGACCACGACAACTGCCTCGAGTCCATCATCGTCGAGGGCAAGGCCGGCAAGGTAGTGCAGCTCCTCAGGAAGCTCAAGTCCATCAAGGGCATCAAGCATGCGGAACTGATGATGACGACCACCGGCAGGGAGATGGCGTGAAGGGATTTTTTTTCGGGACGGCGGTAATACGTATTAGATAAACGTATGACCCAGCGGTCCCGGGCCGGGCGCCCCGGCAGGAGGGATTCGGCATGCACATGGCCGACGCACTGGTGTCGCCGGCGGTCGGCGGGGCGATGTGGGCGGCCTCCATGGGGCTCGCAGCCTGGTCCGCGCGCAGACTCGCCGGCGGAAACGCGGAGGCCAGGGCGCCCCTCATGGGCGTCACGGGCGCGTTCGTATTCGCCGCGCAGATGATTAACTTCACAATCCCCATGACCGGATCGAGCGGCCACCTGGGAGGGGGGATGATACTGGCGATTCTCCTCGGGCCGCATGCCGCCTTCATCGCCATGTTTTCGATTCTGGCCGTCCAGGCCCTGTTCTTCGCCGACGGCGGGCTGCTGGCGCTCGGCTGCAACGTGTTCAACCTCGGCTTCTGGCCCTGCTTCGTCGTCTATCCGCTGGTCTTCAGGCCGTTGGCGGGGGCGAAACCCGGCCAGGCCCGGGTTCTCGCCGGAGCGGTCCTGGCAGGAGTGCTGAGCCTGCAGCTGGGGTCCTTCGGCGTCGTCATGGAGACTCTTGCCTCGGGGATCTCTGAACTGCCGTTCGGAACGTTCCTGCTTCTCATGCAGCCCATCCATCTCGCCATAGGCATCGTGGAAGGCGCGGTCACGGCCGCCCTGGTGTCATTCGTGCTGAAGGCCCGGCCGGAAGTGCTCGAGCTGGCGGCCGATTCCCGGGCGCGCGCGTCCGTCCCGATGAAACCGGTCCTCGTCGCGTTCGGAATCGCTGCCGTCGTCACGGGGGGGGTCTTCTCCTGGTTCGCCTCCTCATACCCGGACGGACTCGAGTGGTCCATGTTCAGGACGTCCGGCAGGGAGGAGCTGGAAGCCCCGGGCGGGGGAGTCCACGCTTCCCTTGCGGGAATCCAGAAGAGCACCGCCTTCCTTCCCGGCTACGGGTTCGCGGAGGGGGAGGGCGCGGATGATTCCGGCGGCGCCGGCGGGGATGCGCGCGCGCAGGCGCCGGAGGAGGGCGAAGGCGGGCGCTGGCCGGAAGTCAGCGCAGGGGCGTCCTTGTCGGGCCTCATGGGCGGGGCGATGATTCTGGCGGCGGCCGGGCTCGTCGCCCTCTCCATTCGCCTCGCGAGATTCCGGAGGAAGACCCGCAGCACATGATTCGAATCCATTCGGCGACGGGCGATGTCGACGCCCTGGACCGTCTCGCGTCCGGGGATTCGCCGATTCACCGCCTCGACCCGCGGGCCAAGATGGCGGTGACGGCGATGTTCCTGGCGACCGCCGTCTCGTTCGGCAAATACGAAATCGCGGAGATGATGCCGCTGTTCCTGTATCCGGCGGCGATTGCCGCCGCCGGACGCGTGCCGGCGGGGATTCTCGCCCGTTACCTGCTGCTGGCCTCTCCCTTCGCCCTGCTCGTGGGAATCTTCAACCCCATTCTGGACCGGGAGATTGCGGTCCGCTGGGGCCCGCTGGCGGTGTCCGGGGGATGGATTTCGTTCATCTCCATCCTGATTCGGTTCCTGCTCACGGTGAGCGCGGCTCTGCTGCTGCTCGCCTGCACGGGCTACGTCCCGCTCTGCTCGGCCCTTGGGCGCCTCCGGGTGCCGCGCGCGCTGGTGACGCAGTTCCTGCTCCTGTACAGGTTCATCTTCGTTTTGTCGGACGAGGCGGCCAGGATGGCCCGCGCGCACGAGCTGAGATCCCGGGGCGGGCGGGGGCCGACCCTGCGCGTCTGGGGATCGCTGGCAGGCAACCTGCTCATCCGGGCCTACGAACGCGGCATGAGGGCGCACGCCGCCATGCTCGCGCGGGGTTTCGACGGGACGCTCCGGTCCCTCCGCGGTCTCCGCTGGTCCCTGGCGGACACGTGCTTCGTGCTGGGATGCGGGTTGTTCCTCGCCGTCGTCAGGTTCGGACGCGTCGCCGGGCGGCTGGGGAGCGCAATCCAGGAGGCCATCGCTTGAACCAGCGCATCGTCGAGGTCGAAAACCTGGAATATTCCTATCCGGACGGCACGCCGGCCCTGCGCGGTGTTTCGTTCGGCATGGCGCGGGGCGAGTCGGTGGGGATAGTCGGGGCGAACGGAGCGGGCAAGAGCACGCTCTTGATGCACCTGAACGGCTGCCTCCTCCCTTCGAAGGGGGCCGTGCGCATTGGCGACGTCCAGGTAGCGAAGTCGACGCTTGCCCTGGTTCGCAGGACGGTCGGAACGGTGTTCCAGGACCCCAACGACCAGCTCTTCATGCCGACCGTGGAGGAGGACGTGGCCTTCGGACCGCTCAACATGCAGCTTTGTCCCGAAGAAGTCGGAATCAGGGTGGAGCGGGCTCTCGCATCTATGAACGCCCTGCATCTCAGGGGCCGGCCTCCGCACGGGCTTTCGAGCGGCGAAAAGAGGTCGGTCGCGATAGCGACGGC
>JBFZBV010000202.1:0-8232 GCA_041308285.1 Planctomycetota bacterium
AGACGTTCGCGCAGTACATCCTGTCGCGGGCCGAGACTGAAGCCATGGTCGCCAAGAAGGACGAGGAGACGATAAAGAAGCTCATCGAGGATTTGAAGAGCGACGACTACATGGTCCGGTATGCGGCGATGCACAAGCTGGCCGCGGAGATTGGGGATTACGCGGTCCCCTACATGCTGGACCTGCTCGGAGACGAAACCAACGACCGGTGGAGGACTTATGTCATCATAGCCCTGAGCCAGATGGGCTCCCAGGTCGTCCTGCCGGTAATCGAAATCCTCAACAGCGACAAGGTCCTGCAGCGCCAGAACGCCGCGGTCGTCCTGGGCATCATCGGCGACCTCCGCGCCGTCGCCGACCTTAGAAGGCTCTGGGAGGATCCCAAGGAGACGCAGGAGGTCAAGGAAGTGGTCAAGTCGGCGCTCAGGAAGACGACCGGAGAGGATCCGGAATCGTCGAAGACGCCGGCCAAGGAGCTCTACTACCAGAAGGCCCTGATGTACTTCCAGAACCACCCGTCAATCATCAAGAACTACGACAACACGTGGGTGGTGTGGAAGTGGAAGAAGGACGGCGACGCGGGGACGCTCAACCTCGAGGAGGTTCCCCGCTGGCTCTACAACTACCGGCTCGCGGAAGAGTCCTGCTACGACGCCCTGGACATCGACTACACCTTCACCAAGGTCTGGCCGGTGCTGATACTCACCAATCTGGCCGAGTTCAACGAGGCCGCGATTCAGTTCAGGGAAGCCGCGGAAGATCAGAAGGAGGCCCTGAAGGAGATGGTCGCGAAGTCCTTCGGAGGCTGGGTCACGGGATGCGCAGGCGGATCCGCAGCCCTGTACGACGCGCTCAAGTTCGCGATTAACACCAACGAGGTGCCCCTCGCGGTCTCCTGCCTCGAAGTCCTGGGGGTCGTGGACGACGGCAATCTCCTGCCGGGCGGCAAGGCGGCAAGCGTCAAGGGCGCTGCCGCCGGCAAGGCCGGCGACGGCAAGATTCTGCTCGACGCCCTCAAGTTCCCGGACAAGCGGGTGAGGTACGCCGCGGCCTGCGCGCTCGTCTCGATAGCCAACAGGTCCGAACACTGGAGGAAGAACAGCTTCCAGGCGATGCAGACCGCCGTGCAGGTGCTCATAGAGGCCCTCGGCGAGTCCGGAGCGAGGTCCATCCTGGTGGTTTCCGGGAACAACGAAACCAGGAACGGACTCGTGGCCGAGCTGGTGTCCATGAACTACTTCGCCTTCGGATCCGACTCAAAGGAGAACGGCTACAGCCGCGCGAAGCGCTTCCCCTCCGACGACCTGTTCATAGTCGATATGGACATCGCCAACGAACTCACGTTCAACTTCAAGGCCGAGGGCGTGGACGTAGAGGCCCAGGAGACGTTCCTGGAGGCCCTGAGGGCCGACTTCCGGACAAGGGAGGTCCCGGTCCTCATCCTATGCGCCAAGGACGACCTCGCCAGGGCCCAGAAGCTCTACTCCTCCGACGCCGCGGGATTCATCACCCACCCAATCAACGTCGAGGAGGTCAGGCTGCAGCTCCAGGAGATCTTCGCCAAGTTCCCGCCCGACGACAAGGGCATGGCGACGAAGATATCGGCCAAGGCCGCCGAAGCGGTGGCCAGCATCGACCCGGCATTCACCGCCTTCCCCCTGAGGGAGGACGCGAAGACGAGGGACCTCGGGGACATCATCGCGGCACTGGTCGCGGTGGTCGAGAAGAGGCCGGACGAGGTCAGGATTCCGGCCTTCAAGGCCCTGGGCAGGTTCGGCACCGAGGAGACGATTCCGACGATAACCAGGGTGATTGAGGGCAAGGAAGCCAACGCTCCCGAGGTCAGGGCGGCCGCTGCGATGGCGCTCGCCGGCGTGTTCCCCAGGACGAAGAACCTGCTCGGCAAGGACAGCGACACGTTCAGGATTCTGGTGGAAGCCGCCGGTCCGGACGAGCCCAGCCAGGCGGTCCGCGAGGCCGCGGGCATGGCCCTGGGCGCAGCCCCGCTCGACGAGGAAGCCAAATACCTGATTTTCAAGAAGGTGAGAATCAACAAGTAGGGGGCCGCGGATTTTGGAATTCGAACGGGAACCGCATGGAGCGGTTCCCGTTTTTTTTCACGCGCGCAGCGAAGCGGCGCTATTCGATTTCGAAATCGTCGTAGAAGTACTCCGATCCCTTCAGGAGCGGGAAGCTGCCGACGGGCACGACCTCGTAGTTCTCTTTGGTGCATTTCCTGCAGATGCGGTGGCAGCGGTCCGTGAGGAATTTCCTGCCGCACTTGAGGCAGGATTTCATGGCCTTCCACTTGTTGCCCTTGTAGATATCCATGTCCACCTCCAAGACCGGACATCCCGGGTTCGGCTCGTCCGAAGGGCCGATATGCGGGATTGCAAATGCCATACCCAAGAAGCCCGGGCTCGGGCAGGGGGGACAAGCGTGACGCAACGCTTTTCAGGGCAGGATATTGAGGCTGCCACGGCCGGAGAGCCGGGGCTCCCCCCCCGGCCGGGAGGCTCGCATGTGTTCTGCCCCGGACACAGCGTGCTTGCTTTCTAGGACACCGGGCCCCCCCCCGCGGACCGGGACCGGCAAGGGCGGCCAATCCCAGTGTCCGGAAAAACCGAGCGGTCTCAGGATTGGGGAAAAGCCCGGACCGCACTCCTCAGCACCCGCCAAAAATCCTGTCCGAGAAGTCGAGCGCGACCGGGATGCGGACGAACAGCTTGATGCCCACGGCGCAGAGGCACGCCTCTGCCGCGGCGATGGTGTTAATCTCCGGGAAGATGCACTCCGACAGGGGGAACCTCTCCGCGGCCGGCGCCGGCTTCCTCAGGGCCGGAATGAAGGCCCCCACCTCCCGGATGTAGGAATCCGCCTCGGCGGGGAAAGCGATCCTCAGGAAGCCCTCCTCAGCCTTCGCCACCAGGAAGTAGTACGCGACAAGGGCCGGGCACAGGGCGAAGAGCCAGGGCCGGTTGGCGGCGAGGAGCACGCCTGCAATCATGATCATGTTGGCGACGTACAGCGGATTCCTGACGATGGAATATGGACCCTCCCTGATGAGTCTCGAAGCCCTCGTCTTCCTTTCGGCCCGGGATTTGGGGCCGATATAGGTCAGCGCCCACAGCCTGATTGCCTCGCCCGCCGCCGCGGCGGCAGTCCCGGCCAGGAACGACGCGGGATGGGGAGCGGCTGCGAGGAACGCGGCGGCGAACACCGGGAGGGGGATGAAACCCCTGAACGTGTACAGGAATCTGCCGAAGGTCTCCGTCATTCCAGGAGCAGCGCGACTGCGCCGATCATTTCCGCGGCCAGGCCCGCGGTGACCAGGATGAAGAATGCCGCGACCGCGGCCCTCCTGAACCTCTTCCGGGGCCTCAGGGACTTGATTGCGCCGATTAGGCCCGATCCACCGCTCTCCATGGGCCGCCATTATAGCGGACCCGCCGCCCTTGCCGGGCGGAATTTTGTTCCTGTTTGCGGAATAATCCTTTTAATAAATGACTGGCCGCATCCATGTTTCTTCGGAGGTCCCGGCAATGATGAGCCGATCAGAAGCGCTCGATCTTCTGAAAACGCACGTGAAAAGCGACGTGCTTGTCAAACACTGCCTCGCATCCGAGGCAATCATGTCGGCGCTCGCGGCCCGGCTCGGCCGGGACGCCGCCCTCTGGTCCCTCGCGGGCCTCCTCCACGACCTGGACTTCGAGTCCACCAAGGACAATCCCTCGAGACACGGCCTCGAGACCGCCGGAATGCTGGCGGCCCTGGGTTTCCCTCCCGATGCGGTCGAAGCAATCAAGGGCCACAACGCTGAGGCCCTGGGCATCCAAAGGACGGACGAGTTCGCCAAGGCCCTCACATGCGCGGAGACCGTGACGGGCCTGGTCGTGGCGACAGCCCTGGTACAGCCCGACAAGAAAGCGGCCAGCGTCAAGCCGGGCTCGGTTCGGAAGCGCATGAAGGAGAAATCCTTCGCCCGCAGCGTCAACCGGGAGATGATAATGCTTTGCGAGGAAATCGGCGTGCCGCTCGACGAGTTCATCGAGCTGTCCGTCGGAGCCATGAAGGGCATCGCGGCTGATCTCGGCCTGTAGCCGCTTCACGGGGATATGGGGGAAGCGCACGGCACGTCCCGAGCGGACGGGCGCCGGCGCGCCCGGTTTTATTCGCTCCAGATGATTGAAGACAGGGAAATCCGGCTGGCCTGCGAAGCCGTGAGGAGAGGCCTCTGCACCGAGGATCAGGTCCGGTCTGCCATCGGAGAGCTCGACGCGTCGGGGCGCTCCGGGGGCGTGCTCGACCTCCTCGTGGCCCGCGGCATCCTGAACGGCGCCGACGCCCGGGACATGGAATCGGGCAGGGCGGGCGCGGACGCGGTTGATCCCTTCGGGGGCCTGCCCGCGGACCTGCCCGACGACGGGTTCGAGACGCCGACTGCGGTTGCGAAGTGCTCCCAGTGCGGGTCCTCGCTCGAGTCGCCGGCGCCCGGGGACCTTGCGGCCCGCGTCGTCTTCGGCCAGGCTTTCTGCCTCAAGTGCATCGAATCGGCCAGGGCCTCCTCGAAGGCCGCGCAGGCGATGTTCGACAGGAGTTCGAACAGGACCAGGGCCTCGTCCTCCTCCAGGAGGGCCAAGGCCGCGCCCGCAGAGGCGGCGGACGGAATCGCCGAACTCGCCAGGAAATTCGCCGCGGTCGGATCCGAATCCCCCCCGAAGCCCCCTCCGCCCCTGCCGAGGCGGATTTCGGTCGCGCGCGACCTGCCGCGGGACGAAGCCAGGGAAATCGAGCGGCTCCTCGACAAGGGGAAGCAGGAGGCCGCCCTCGAACACGTGCGGAAGATTGCAGGCTGCACCGAGGAGGAGGCCAGGAGGGCGCTCGAGTCCTTCGCGCTCGAAAGGCCCGCGCAGGGGGACCGGGGCGGCATATTCGGTTTCGCCAGGGCCCTGGGCCAGAGCACGCGCTTCTACATGAACATCACCTTCCGGAAATGGGAGAAGGTCATCGAGGACGGCGAGAGCTTTCTCGCGTCGGATTCCGGCAACATCTACCTCCTCACCATCCTGGGCGAGGCGTACGCCGAGACGGGGAAATGCGACAGGGCCGAGGAGCTCCTCCTTCAGGTCCTGGAAGCGGACGAGCGGTCCGCGAGAGCGCTTTCCCTGCTCGGAGACATGTACATGCGGCTCTCGAGGTTCGAGGACGCCAAAAGGGCGTTCGAATCGCTTCTCGCCCAGACCCCCGGCGACGTCCAGGTCCTGAAGAAGATTAAGGACTGCTGCATCGCCACCGGAGACCTGAAGCGCGCGGCGGAGTGCCTCGCCGCCCTGGCCGCCGCCGACCCCGCGGGGGCGTTCGAGTACGGCATCGCGAAGGCCGATTTGCTCTACCGCATGAGGAGGTTCCGGAGCGCCATGGCCGAGCTCTCCGGCCTGCTCGAGGCGGATTCCCCTCCCTACGACAGGAGCCTCCAGATGGCCCTCAGGCTGCTGGACGCGAGGCCGGGAAGCCCGAAGGCCCTGCACACGGCCGCGAGAATCCGCGCGAAACGCAAGGAGTGGAAGGAGGCGCTGACCCTCTACGAGGAGTACGTCGAGAAGAAGCCGGACAGCCAGATGGCGGTCCGGAAGTGCGCGGTGATATCCGAGAAGGCCGGCCTGCTCGGCAAGGCGGTGTGGTACTACCACCTCGTGCTTGAGCACAGCCCCTCGTCGGCCGACGTGAGGTGGAAGCTCGCGAAGCTGCTCGCGAAGGCCGGGAACATCATGGATTCGGCCGAGCACCTTTCCGCTCTCCGCGCCATGGCGCCGGGAGACGAGGCCGCCGCGGAAGCCTGCGCGGAGAGCCTCCTCGCGCTCGGAAGAATCCGGGAGGCCTCCGAGGCCCTGGCGGGACTGCCTCCCGACTCCCTCCCCGCGCTGAGGGCGAGGTGCCTCAATGCCGGGGCTGACTTCGGGATTGCGAAGGCGGTCTCGGACCTCGCCGGCCCTTCCCCCGACCCGGCCGTGCTTTTCAGCCTGGCCGAGGCTTTCAAGGCGAGGGGGCTGGCGGACCTCGCGGCCCGCCTGTACATGGATTCGGCGAAGGCCCGAGGCGCCGAGGCCGCGCCTGCGGCCCGGAGGCTGGTGGAAATCCTGCCTTCCCTTTCGGACAGGAAGGCCGTCATCCTGTTCCTCGACTCGGCTCCCGGCCTTCTGCCGTCGCCCTCCGACGCTGTGGACATCCTCGCCTCGCACGTGCGTTCCGCCCAGCCCGACGCGGAACTCAACCGCCTGCTCCTCAAAAGGCAGGTGGAGTCGGGCAGGCTCGCGGATGCGCTCGAATTCGCGGCCCGGCTTCTGCCGTTCGCCAGCATCTACGCAGAGGACCTGCTGATCGCAATCGAGGGCCTGTCCCGGGCCGGCATGACCGATCCTCGACTCCATCTCTTCCAGGGCGTAATCCGCAGGGAGGAAGGCGAGCATCTCAAGGCTTCGAAGCACCTTCTGGATTACCTCGCCCTGGCGCCCGGCGACGCAGGCGCAATCCAGATTCTCCTCGACGCCTGCAGGAAGACGCGGAACCATGCGGAACTCGCAGTGTGGATTGACAGGCTCTCCGCGCTCGAACCCCTGCCGCCGATGCTGCTCCTCGAGGCCGCCGAGGCGCAGGTGCTCGCAGGCAATCTGGACGGCGCCAGGGCATGCGTGGCGAAGGCCATCGCCGCGGATTCTTTCAACGTGCACGCCGATGATCTCATGCGCAAGGTCGACGGCATGATTTCCGACGCGAAGATCGCAGAGACGTCCGCTGAAATCGCACGGGATCCCGGGAACGCGCAGGCCCGCTTCGCTCTGGGAGGGCTCTACCTGGAGAGGGGCGATTTCGAGAATTCGGCCAGGTCGTTCTCGAGCTGCAAGTCCGACCCGGGGCTGGCCTGCCAGGCCGGGGAGAAGCTGTTCGAGTGCAACATGAGGATGGGGCGCAAGAAAGCGGCCCTCAAGTGCCTCGAAGACCTCAGAATCGAGAATGGAATCGATGCCTCGACCGAGGACGGCAGGGCCCATCTCTACAAGATGGCCGATTTGCTCCTCAACCTCGGAATGCCCAGGAAGGCGGGGAAGCTCCTGTTCGACATCATGAAGGTCGATCCTGGATTCCGGGACATAAAGGATAAAATGTCGCTCGTGGAAATCCTCGAGGAGCTCGAGGAATCCGGCCGCGGCCGCACGAAGGAATGGTTCGTGGAGGAGGACGGCGAATCGCAAGGCCCGCTCTCGCTTTCCGAAATCAAGGAGATGGTGGACGGCGGGCTCCTGTCCGATCATCACCTGGTCTGGCGCGGGGATTTTTCAAACTGGAAAAGGGCCGGCCAGGCGGATAAAATCAAGCTTCTATTCAACCTGGCCGGCGTGGAATCCACCGAAGAGGACGGCCCAGGCAAAGATGCCCCTCAAGGCGCGTGATAGGCGAGGTCCGCATGGCTGAATCCGGCGACAAGGCAGAATTCCTCAAGCAAATCATGGGAGTGGGAGGCGACGTCAAGAAGACCTCGCAGGGGAAGGCCGTCAAGAAGATCCGCCTCGAGGATCTCCAGAAGATCGCCGACAAGGTCTACCAGGGCGAAATCGACAAGATCAAGAAGAAGGCCGAGGCCGAATCCTCCGAAGTCTCCAAGAACATGGACAACCTGAAGGCCAAGAGCGGCCAGCTCGAAAACATCCTCACGGAAAGCAAGGGCGAACTCGCCGAAATCAAGGCCGATCTCATGGAGAAGACCGCCGATCTCGAAACCAGGACGGAGGAGGTCTCCAAGCTGGAGGCCGACCTGGCCGCGACGATCCGGGCCGCCCGAGACACGGAACAGAACCTCCAGTCGGACCTCGATTCCGCCAGATCGGCAGCCAAGGCCGCGGAGGAGAAAGCCTTCGATCTCACCGGAAAGCTCGCCGATTCCCAGGGCGAGCTCGCCGAAATAAAGGCCGCCAAGGCGGAGCTCGAGGCCGAGCTCGCCTCCGCCAGCGAGTCCGCAGCCAGGGCCGCCGGAGACTCGGCGTCCGCGCTCGAAACCGAAAAGGCCGCAAGGGCCGCTGCCGAGGCCGAAGCCTTCGATCTCACCGGAAAGCTCGCCGATTCCCAGGGCGAGCTCGCCGAAATAAAGGCCGCCAGGGCGGAGCTCGAGGCCGAGCTCGCCTCCGCCAGCGAGTCCGCAGCCAGGGCCGCCGGAGACTCGGCGTCCGCGCTCGAAAC
>JBFZBV010000203.1:0-8545 GCA_041308285.1 Planctomycetota bacterium
CGTCGAAATCCGCAAGGCCTCGGTCCTGGAGAGGCATTTCTACAGGGAATGGGCCTCGAACCTCTCGCTCGTGCGCGAGCCGATTGGCATGAAGGCTTTCCTCGAGGATAGATGACCCGCCAAGCCCAACCCCTCGTGACCGGCGCGCTGCCGGCCGTATACCTCGAACGCCTCGCGGGCATTTTCGGCCCGGGCCGCGTCGTCACCGACCCGGCGGGCATGGAGAAGTACGGCCGGGACGAGACCGAAGGGATGTTCCTCGCGCCGAGGGCAGTCGTGCTCGCGACGGACGCCCGGGAGGTGTCGGCCCTGCTTTCGCTGTCCACGGCCTTCCATGTCCCTGTCACGCCCAGGACCGGGGGCACGGGAGTGACGGGCGGCGCGCTGCCTGCGGCGGGCGGAGTCGTCCTCTCGCTCGAGAGGATGAATTCCATACTGGAGATTGACTCGGACAACATGGCCGCGGTGGTGCAGCCCGGCGTGATAACGGGGGTCCTCCACCGCGCGGTGGAGGAGAAGCGGCTCTTCTACCCGCCCGACCCGGCGAGCCTCGACTCGTGCACGATAGGCGGCAACGTGGCCGAGTGCGCGGGCGGGCCGCGCGCGGTGAAGTACGGCGTGACCGGGCATTTCGTGACCGGGCTCGAGTGCGTCCTGCCGACCGGGGAGATAACCCGCTGGGGCGGCAAGGTGAAGAAGGACGTCGCCGGATACGACGTCGCCTCGCTGATTGTCGGGTCCGAGGGGACGCTCGCCGTGGTCACGGAGGTCACGTTGAGGCTGATTCCGCTCCCCCCCGCCCGGGCGGACCTCCTGGCGCCGTTCCCGGACCTCTGCGGCGCCGCGAGATGCGCTTCGGCGGTCGCCGGCTCGGCGGCGCTCCCGGCCGCCATCGAGTTCATGGACGGTCTCTGCATAAGGGCGGCGGGCGACTTCCTCGGCCGCCTGCCCCGCGGGGTGGAGGGCGCCGGCGCGGCGCTGCTGCTCACCATCGACGGGAGGGACTCCAGGTCCGTCGCCGAGGGCGCGGAGGAGGTGGGCGGGATCTGCATGGACTCGGGGGCGCTGGACGTTTTCGTGGCCGGGAGCAGCTCGGAGAAGGACAGGCTCTGGGAGATGCGGAGGAAGCTCAGGGAGGCGCTGCTCGCGAGGTGCAGGAGCAAGTTCTCGGAGGACGTCGCGGTGCCGCCGTCCGTATTGGGCGACCTCGTGGAGGGCCTTCGCGCGATAGAACTGAAGTTCGGCGTCGAGATCGCCTGCTTCGGCCATGCGGGGGACGGGAACGTGCACGTCAACGTTCTGCGCGGATCGCAGCCCGAGCCGTCCTGGCCGGGCCTCAAGAGGGGGATTATGGAGGAGATATTCAGGCTGTCTTCCGGCCTCGGCGGGACCCTGTCCGGAGAGCACGGGATAGGCCTCGCCAAGAGGGACTTCATGGGCTTCAGGTTCGATCAGGCGCAGATGGCCCTCTTCCGCCGCCTCAAGGCCGCGTTCGACCCCGCAGGAATCCTGAACCCGCTCAAAATCTTCTAGAAATGCTTTGAACGCCCCGCCTTCGTTTAGTATCTTTCACCCTTTATCTGCAGGAGGATTACCGGTTTTGGAGACACCAGGATGATTCGCAAAGGCAGGTATTTCTTCACCTCCGAGTCGGTTTCCATGGGGCATCCCGACAAGGTCGCTGACCAGATTAGCGACTCGGTGCTCGACGCGGTGCTCGCGGCGGACCCGATGGGCAGGGTGGCTTGCGAGACCCTTGTAAAGACCGGCCTCGTGGTCGTTTCGGGCGAAATAACCACGTCCGCCAACATCAACTTCACCGAGACCGCGAGGGAGGCCATAAGGGCGATAGGATACAACGACCCGGCCTTGGGCTTCGACGCGGATTCCTGCGGCGTCGTCGTCACCGTCGAGAAGCAGTCCCCGGACATAAACCAGGGCGTCACCGAGGGGCTGGGCCTGCACAAGGAGATGGGCGCGGGGGACCAGGGCATGATGTTCGGGTTCGCGTGCAGGGAGACCCCGGAACTGATGCCCATGCCCATCATGCTCGCGCACAAGCTCATGATGAGGCAGGCGGAAGTGAGGCAGAAGAAAATCCTGGACTTCATAAAGCCGGACGCGAAGGCGCAGGTGACCATAGAATACGATTCGGGCCGACCCGTCCGGGTCGACACAATCGTGCTCTCGACCCAGCACAGCGAATCGGCGTCCTACGAGGACGTCAGGAACGGCGTAGTGGAGAAAATCATAAAGGCGGTGATTCCGTCCAATCTGCTCGACTCCAGGACGCTTATGCACGTGAACCCCACGGGGCGGTTCGTCTACGGCGGGCCCAAGGCGGACTGCGGCCTCACGGGGCGAAAGATAATCGTCGACACGTACGGCGGCATGGGCAGGCACGGCGGAGGGGCGTTCTCGGGCAAGGACCCGAGCAAGGTCGACCGAACCGCGTCCTACATGGCGAGGCACGCGGCGAAGAACGTGGTGGCGGCCGGCCTCGCGGACACCTGCGAGGTTCAGGTCTCCTACGCCATCGGGATTGCGGAACCCGTTTCGCTCCTCGTCGACACGAAGGGCACGGCGAAGATGGACGAGGCGAAGATTGAGAAAATCCTGCGCGACACGTTCCCGTTCACCCCGAAGGGGATGATTGAGTACCTGAATCTCCGGAGGCCGATATTCGCGCAGACGGCCAGGTTCGGGCATTTCGGCAGGACCGGCGGCGATTTCACGTGGGAGAAGACCGACAAGGTCGAGTCCATCAGGAAAATCGCCGGAATCTGAGGAGGAGGCTCGTGAACTACAAGGTAAAGGACGTGAAGCTGGCTTCCGAGGGCAGGAAGAAAATCGAGTGGGCCGAGTCCAGGATGCCGGTGCTGATGGAGATTAGGAGGAAGTTCGGGGAGTCCAGGCCTTTCAAGGGCGCGAGGATAGCCGGATGCCTGCACGTAACCAAGGAGACGGCGGTCCTCGTCAGGACCCTGTCGGCATGCGGGGCCGAAGTCTCCTGGTCCGGCTGCAATCCCCTCTCGACGAAGGACGAGATTGCCGCCGCGCTGGCCGAGGACGGCTTCCCGGTGTACGCGTGGAACGGGATGAACACCGAGGAATTCTACTGGGCCATCGAGAAGACGCTCGAGTTCAAGCCGACCATGACGCTGGACGACGGGGCCGACCTGATTTTCACCATCCATTCCAAGCATCCGGGCATGGCGTCAGGCGTGAAGGGGGGGACCGAAGAGACGACTACGGGGGTCCACCGGATACGGTCGATGGCCAAGGCCGGCAAGCTGCTGTACCCGATTGTCGCGGTGAACGACGCGCAGACCAAGTGGGACTTCGACAACGTCTACGGCACGGGGCAGTCGTCGGTGGACGGGATTCTCAGGGCGACGAACGTGCTCGTGGCGGGCAAGACTTTCGTCGTGGCCGGGTACGGCCATTGCGGGAGGGGAGTCGCCATGAGGGCGAAGGGCCTGGGCGCGTCGGTCGTGGTCACGGAGGTGGATCCGATAGCCGCGCTGAGAGCCGTCCTCGACGGGATGCGCGTGATGCCGATGGACGAGGCCGCCGCAATCGGTGACATCTTCATAACGGCCACGGGCGTGAACGACGTTGTGGTCGACCGGCATTTCAGGAAGATGAAGGACGGGGCTATCGTGTGCAACACGGGCCACTACGACTGCGAGGTCAACCTGAAGAACCTCGCCGCGCTCGCAAAGTCGGTGCGCGAGGTCAGGCCGAACAACGAGGAGTACGTAATCGAGGGAGGCAGGAGGATATACGTCCTTGCCAAGGGCAGGCTCGTGAACCTCGCCTCCGCCGAGGGCCATCCCTCGGAGGTGATGGACATGTCCTTCGCGAACCAGTTCATGGCCCTGCACGCTCTGCACACCGAGAAGGGGCGGCGCAAGCCGGACGTGTACGACATCGACCCGGCCCAGGACGCGGAGATAGGAAGGCTCAAGCTCGGGACCATGGGGATTGCGGTCGATACCCTGACAAAAGAACAGGTTGAATACGTCCAGGGTTTCGCGGCCGGGACCTGAGGCTGAGCCCCGTGAACTACGGGTGCAGCGGCAGGGGAAGCGGTCCGGCTCCGGAATCTGCGGGTGAATCGGCATCCCGGTCCGCGGAGGGACGGCGGCGCAAGGGAGGTTTTTCGCGCGGAAAACAGCTTGATTGAACCCGCTTTCGGTGGTAGAAACCCTTAGTTGGTATCGGCACTTTGGGGGAGTTGGCATGAAGGGCATGCTGAAATCCGGGTTCACGCTGGTCGAACTCCTGGTCGTGATGGCAATCATCGCGACCCTGGCCGCTCTCGTGGTGCCGATGGTCTTCTCGGCCCAGGAGACCGCCAACAAGACCGAGTGCTCCAACAACCTCAAAGCCATGGCGGAAGCCCTGATACAGTACAAGAGCCAGAAAGGCAAGCGCAGGTTCTACCCGCGCTACGACGGGAAGAAGTTCGTCGTATCCCTGTACAGGTCGGGCATCCTCGCCGACGCGAAGGTCTACATCTGCCCGTCGACCGACCACGACAATGCCGACGGCCAGGACTACGGCGGCGTGAATTCCGACGAGAGGGCCGATGTCCCGGTCGGGACCTGCAGCTACGCGGGCCGCAGGAACGACAAGGGGTCGCCCTTCGGCATCATGAAGATGGCCAACCAGGAGAAAGTGCCGGGATCAAAGATAGCAGTTGTATGCGACGGTCTCGTCCGCGTGGGCGACAAGGACAGGTTCAACCACGGCGACGGGACGAACGTGCTTTTCCTGGACGGCCACATAGATTTCCTTGATCTGAAGCAGGACCTCGACAACATCGAAGTCATCGGCGACGGCGCCAAGGAACCGCTGGACGGGCTGTCGAACGACTGATTCCGCCCGCTTGCGGTCAGCGCCGGCGCCGCACAGGAGGCCCAGGATGAACAGAATCGCGTGGATTGCGGTTTTCCTTGCCGTGCTTGCCTTGCCGGCCTCGCTTTTCGCGGGCGAGAGATGGGAACTCAAGGTCGAGACGGAGAAACCCGCGAAGTTCGTCTTCGACAACCCTCTCGGCGTCAGGGAGGTCTACTGGTACGTCCTGTACACCGTAACGAACACGTTCCCCACGTCGGAGCAGGACCCCGAGAGCCCCAACAAGGACCGCAGCATCGACAACATGTGCCTTGACATCTGGATATCCACGGACGCCAACTACAGGATGCTGTTCCCGCTGGTGGAGAAGCTCGACCCCGGAGTCGAAGGCACGGAATACGAGGTCGAGACCGAGATGTACGGCAGGTTCGACGAGCTGCTCGCCACCACGCGCTGGGGCGAAGGGTCGGGCAAGATGCTCTCCAGGTACGAGGGGGCCGGGGCATGCTACCACGACGGATTCTTCCCCTACGTCCAGGATGCGATTGAGATAAAAACCGGCAGGAAGCTCATGAACTGCCTGGAAATCAACGCGACTCCCCTCAAGGCCCAGGAGGCCCGGCACGGTGTCGCCATCTTCTCGGATTCCCCGGTCGAGGAGACGAAGCTCTACGCCGCGGCGCTCAACCATCTCTATGTCCAGGCGGAGGAGAAGAAGGATTTGGAGAACTCCCTGGGCCAGGCAATGCTGCAGGCCTACGAGAGGCTGTTCCCCGAGGGGAAGTACATCGCCTCGGTCAAGACCCTTCTCGAGATGAAGGGCAACGCCGAGAGGATCATCCCGGAGATTGAGAGCATCAGGGCGAAGTACGTCGAGGGCATGAAGAAGGTCCAGTCGTCCTACGACACGTGGATAAAAGAGACCGAGATGTTCACCGAGGCGGTGATGTGCTTCATCTACCACGATTTCAAGAAGGGCTCGGAGCTTCTCGACGAGCTCTACCAGAACTACCCGGACGGCGAGCACAGGCCCGACATCGAGAGGCTCAGGATCCTCGCGAAGCAGAAGCTCATGGCCGAGGCCCGCGAGCACGCCGAGAAGGTCCGAGCGAGGCTGAGCGAGAGCAAGAGCATATCGCCCGAGGCCGACCGCATGTACGTGACTTTCTCAGGCGCCACGGACCCCGTCTTCGGCTGGAAGGACAAGGTCTACGCGCAGGAGAAGCTCCTCCAGTTCGTGTTCAGGCGCACCGGCGGGGAAATCGACAGGGATTTCGATTTCCTGAGGCTCGTGGAGAGGCGCTGGATTGAGCCCCCTCTCAGGCCCATCCGCAAGGTCGTTCCGGATCCCGCGGAATAGGCCCCGCCGACCCCGCGGTTGGACCGTGCCGGACGCCGCAACGCATCCCGATCCCGGATTATCAGCCCTGCGCCTTCGGGTTCCGCTTCCCGGCTCCGAGAGCGGCGGCGGCGTCCGCCGCGAACGACGCCTCCTTTTCGAAACCCTTGCGGCCGGCGAAAAAAGCGCACAGCTTCCCGTATCTCTCCTCAGTATCGAATTCCATGAGCCATGCCAGCTTCTCGATGCAGTCGGGGCACAGGTGCATCGGCGACCGGTCGGCTTCGACTATCGAATTGGCCCCGTTCAGGACGCAAAGCCAATTCGTGCAGTGGCGCATGCCAAGCGCGTGGCACAGCTCGTGGACCGCGACTTTCATGCTCCTGCGTTCGAACGTGCAGGCCGGGTCCATCCCGATGTACTCGAAGTTGTACCGCGCCACCGAGCACACGCCGACTCCCTTCCGCAGGGACCCGAGACCGTACAGGAACGCGAATCCGTCGAGGAACAGGTCCCTCTCGAGGACGCCTATGCAGGCGCAGCAGCCGGGCCGGGCCTTCGCCGACAGGAAACCAAGCACGACGCCTGCGTCGTACTGGCTCCTTCTCGCGTTGAAGGATGCCTCGGGTATCGGCAGGGGCTCGAGCAGGACCGCCTTGCGGTCGAAGAAGACCGAGACGTAATCGGCGATGTCCTTCATGAGCTCGGGGTGGGCCGTCGAGATGTTCCCGAGCGGCTGGATGCACAGGACGGATTCGCGGGCGGGCTTCGGGTACTGGCTCCGTTCCCGGACGAATTCGTCGAACGGCTGGCTCTTTTCCGGGTGTATGTACAGCCAGTCGCCGGGTCCAGGCGCCGGCATGGGCTTCCACGGCCCGGCGCGGACGCGGCCGTCCGGGCCGGCGCCGTCGGGGCCTGATCCGCAGCACGAGGCGGCAAGCATTGCGGCGACGGCCAGGAGGCGCGCAGCGGTCTTGCCGGCCGGACCAGCCGCTTTGGAGCCTGGGTGTGCGATGCCTCAGTCCTTTCCGCCGGGGTTCCCGGCGGCCGAGAACGTCTCGAACGAGCGGAAGAGCCTGTTCCTGAGATCCTCGTTCCAGGAATACGAATCCGCGGTGTACGTGACGGTGACCATCCTGTCTTCCTTCAGGCCGTAGAACACGGCTGAGACGGCGGACAGGTAGGGTTTCCTAATCCTCCGGTATTCCACAATCAGGGCGTCCCTGCCGCCCGCTTTCGCCCTCCGGATTTCCGTGAGCGTCATCCCGAAGGAGTCCAGGCTCTTCTCGTAGGCGGATTTCATGCCGGCGAACTTTTCGTCGGATATTCCGGCCGAGAGCGTCGAATCCGTGTTCCAGTCGACGACCAGGGACAGGAAGGGGGTGGGGGAGTAGAACATGAAAATCGTGTTCGGACGCCTCTGCATGCCGGAGGCGTTCATGAAAGCCTCGGTCTCGCGGCTTATTCCCTCCTTCGCCGCGTCGACGAAGTGCTTCATTCCCGCCACCGGCATGAACGAGAATTCCAGTTTTTCGTCCGCCAGGGTCTCTCCCAGCCCGTCCGGCTTGGAGCTCTCTCCGCCGTCCGGCGGCTTTTCCGGAGCGGGAGCCGGGTCGGCAGGGGCGCCGGATCCCGGGGCCGGTTCCGGCTGCCTCTCCGGGGCCGGGGCGGCTTCTTGGCCGGACGGCCCGTCCTGGCCGCCGCCGTCGCGCGGCTCTCCGGCCCCGCCTGCGCAGCCAGCAAGGGCCAGCAGGGCGGCCAATCCGGCGGCAAGTGCAGAGCTTCGCATAGATGTTCCTCCGAGAATGCGCCGTGGTTTCCGTTCCTGTCCGGTCCCGAGCCGTCGGCGTCGCCCGGACGCCGCATACATGATACCTGCGCACCGTCCCGGGGCAATACCCGCGCAGCGATGAAGAGTCGCGCGCGGAATCGTCCGTGGCTGTCGTCGGGAGCGGGGTTTTGGGGCTCGTGGATGACTTGCAAGATGGAGTTTTCCGGCGAGATTCATATATCCGTCACCCCAGATTCGGGCAGTCCATGACGAATTGAATCTGGCGTCTGGCGCTCAGGCGGCAGATGAACATCAGAATCACCGTCCACAAGATGGGGCCGCGCTGAAGTCGGTCAGGTCGGAATCACGGGAATCGGTCACATCCTTGAGACGGTCGTTCAAATCACCAGTTTTGCGGATTGTTTATGGTCTCCGGATGACAGGTGTCCCCGGATTCAATTCTCCACTTCCCCTCGCTCATCCGGGCTTCTCCGGCGCCTTCTCGTTCCATGCAAGTCGTGTACGTGTACGAAAACGTGGACGGGAACGAATACGCGGCATGAAAGCACGAG
>JBFZBV010000204.1:0-4959 GCA_041308285.1 Planctomycetota bacterium
ATATCGCACGCACAGCGGGACGGCAGATTCAGATGTAGCCACGGCACTCAGTGCCGTGATCCTGGTGACAGAGCGCCCCAACCCGCCTTCGTCCTGACGGCCGGTCCGAGGGCGGAGCAAAGCCCGCCGAAGCTTTTCCCTGCGCATCAGAGGCGAAGGCGGGGCGGGCTTCGCTCCGGGGGCGGCTACATCCGCCGCGGGGAACTGGATTAAAGAAACAAGAGCGTGAGGGGATTTGTTTCCTTAGAAGGAGCGCAGCGACGACGCGATCCCCGTCCTATTGAGCATGTTTCGACCCGGATGATGCTCGAGGGGAAGCAAGCAGGCACGAAGAGTGGCGCCGAACAGAGCCGCGGGCAGCCTGCCCTGCGAAGCCCTAGCCAATGCAGACAGGCGAAGCAGGGTAAGCCCGCGGTAGTTTATCCTGAATAGAACCGAAGGTACGCGGATTATAGAATTCAGGGCGCAGGGAGAGAGCCGACTCGTAACCGTCTGCGGAAGGAGGCGAATGCCGTGAATACCAGGATGCTGTACGCTATTGCCGCATCGGTCGCTGTTTCAGGAGCGGTGATTGTCCTGATTCTCCTGAATTCGGGCCGCGAACCTGCTTTGGTCCAGGACGAGCATCAGCCGGCGGAAGAGGCGCGGGGATTGCCGGACAGGGCTCCGGCGGAAGATGGCAATCAGGCGTCTCCTGCGGCCGGGCTTCCAGGCGCGAAGGAAAGCACGGCTCCTGCCGGGGGATCGAATCAGGGCCGTGACAAGGCAGGGGGCGTCGCAGTGTTCCGCGGCAAGGTGACGGACGCTGCGAACGGTTCGCCCGTCTCACGCGCGAAACTCGTGCTCACGGGCGAAGGCGGGGAGTTTTCCGCCGAGTCCGATGCCTTCGGCGAGTTCCGCATGGAGTGCAAAAAGCCCGGCGCATACCGCCTGAGGGCCGAAGCCCCAGGCTATATAGAGTCGGATTTCCAGTTCCGCGTGCAGAACCGCACTCACGACGCGGCCTCGGGCCCGGACTGGACCGTGGACCTCGCCGCAGGTGGCGAGGTCGTCCGCGAAGTGCGCCTGTATAAAGGGATTGGTATCTCCGGCGAGGTCGTGGACGACGGCGGGGAACCGGTGGAAGACGCCGCTCTGAGCCTGGGACTGTACCTCGCCCCATGGTCGGACAACCCCTTCGGCATGACGCTCGGCATCGGCACGAAGTCGGACTGGAAGGGTTCTTTCGCTTTCGCTCATGGTTTTCCTCCGGGCAACTACGCCATGTCCGCCGTGAAGAGCGGCTTCCAGAAAACGAACTGCGATTTCGCCATCTTCGAACGGCAGGACAGGGATGCGAAGCTCCGCATCGTGCTGAACAGACCCTCGCTGTTCCTGGGCAGGGTAGTGAGCGCCGACGGCAAGCCGATTGACGGCGCTTCCGTGTTCTCATGCTACGAACACAGGGCGAAATCGGGCCGTTTCAGGTTCGATCCAAGCGACGCCAACGCCATATCGGATTCCGACGGGAAGTTCTCCCTGGACGTCGCAAAACTGAGAACCTTGGGGCGGGGACGGCCTTTCCAGGGCGTTCTGGTCTCGGCAAAAGGCTTCGCTCCGCGTTTCCAGGGCGGCATCGAGCCGTCGACGCAGGAAAAGGACGTCGTGCTCGTCCCGGAACTGACGCTGGACGGCGTGGTCACGGACGAAGTCGGCAATCCCCTTCCCGGCGCGAGGGTATTCATGATTGAGTGCCGCGGCGCGGAATCCGCGTTGCTTCTGCCTGCGAGCTGGCTGGATTGCGAGCACTCGGATCGTTCGACCGGGCCTGCGGAACTCGTCAGACGGTCAGGCCGGATTGCGCCGGCAGGGGGCGACGCACGCACGGCGAGGGACCCCTCGGCCATCGAGGCGCTGGACATGTGGGGATTCTACCCGGATTCGCTCGACGAGGAATCGCCGGGCTGCTTCGCGCACAAAGCCCTGGCAGACGGGCAGGGGAAATTCAGGATTGGCGGCGTGCCCGACGACGGCAAGCCCGTGAAGATGTTCTTCTACGCCGGCGGCGAACACATGGACCGCGTGCACTCGTGGGCTCCGGGGTCGCCGACCCGCTTCGTGCTCGAGCGCAGGCCCATTCTGGAGATTGCCGCGTCCGACCAGGACGGCAAGCCGGTGCCGTCGTTCGAGGTCTGGCTCCACCCCGACTGGGACAGGGGCGGGTGCCAGCACTCAGCGAACGGCGGCGCGGTCGCCCTTCCCGACACGAGCGACAGGATTGTGGTGGTCGTGCAGGGGCAGCGCGCAAAGGACGTGGAACTGAGGTCGCTCGTCTGGGGCGAACGGAGGAAGGTTTCCGTGGTCCTGCCTCCCATTCCGTCGAAAGAATGATATGACAATTCTGGGTTGACCGTAGCCCTGCTGGCCGGGTACGCCTGGAACCCCTGCCTGCTGGGCAAGGCATGAGGGCGAAGCGATGGCGGCACAAAGCAGGCAGGCCAAGATTGAAATCGCATACTTCATTGCAAGGTGCTCCTGAAAATTCGCACAAACCACCGATGCTCGGCTCTGTTTTTCATATATCAAATTGCATGCCACGGCCGTCGTCCGGGGCAAGCAGGGGAGGCAGGAAGACGTGCGGGCGCTATGCAACATCATTGCCGTACGAAGTTATTTCCGAGATTGGCCGGGGAGGCATGGGCGTAGTCGACAAGGCCTTCCATCCCGGGCTCAAATCGTCGACGGATAATGCCGGCCCGTCTCGGCAGAGTTCGTTGGGCTCGATACCGGCATCGACCGGCGGCACCGTGGAATTCGAAGAATGGGAACCCCAAGTCACGGATTTCGGTCTCGCAAAGGACGTCGAGTCCCAATCGCGGTTCACTGCATCCGGTACGTCTCTAGGCACGCCGCAGTATATGCCTCCGGAGCAGGCAAACGGCAGCCTGCAGGACATAGACCCAAGGTCGGACGTCTATGCGCTCGGCGCCACCCTGTACGAGATGCTGACCGGCTCCCCGCCCTTCGACGGCACGACCGTCATGAATATCATAAATAAAGTCCTGACGGACGAGCCGGTGCCTCCATAATCCGGCAGGGCCGATCCGGGCTGGCCGCTCGGGGATAAAGCGGTTTTCATTTCGACGGGTCCGCGACCCTGCCCATGAAGATGACGGTTTTCGTCTTGAGGTCGGCGATTAGGAACAGGAAGGGGTGGTCGGCGAAGAACTCGATTTCCTTTTCCGGGAGTCCGGAGAAAGTCGTCAGCTCCACCGTTGCGGCCCCGGCCTCGGTCCCCTTCTCGTCGACGGCCACGAATGCCTTGTGCGCCACGGGCCCGAGGAACAGGTCCTTCTTGCCCGCAATGCCGGAGAAGTCCGCATTCTCGATTGAGAAGGCGTTCTTCATTCCCATCGCGGTCAGGATCTCCGCCATGTCGAACGAAGACGCCATCTTGAACTTCGGCAGCTTGAGAATCACGTCCTCGTGTTTGCCGTCCTCGAGGATTGCGGATATCGCGGCGTAATCCAGCCCGGCCTCGACAGCCGCGAGCCCGTCCACGGCCTTGGGCAGAAGCACAATCATCGCGAGGTCGTTCCCGCGGTATGGAATCGCGAGGGCCCTGAACTCGCCTTTATCGGCGAATCGGTACGATCTGCCGGCGTTCATGAAGGGGGCTTTCACCGCGTTCTCCGCGTCCGTCCGGAAATCCCTCTCGCACGTGGCCGATTCCTCGAACGGATTGTCCCACGGGGCGATGAAATGGATTGCGCTTGCCACGGCAACGCGCGTGTCGGCCGTGACCGAGCCGGGGCCGAGGATATCCGCCACGCACCTCCGGGTCTTTTCCAGCACCCAGGCGTTGATCGCGAGCCGGCTGTCCTCTGGAGAGCCCTTGAAATCGAGATTCATGGCCCCTGCGCCGAGGTCATCGCTGCTCGCGTCCACGAACTCCCTCAGCAGATTGCACCCGCGCTGGATGAAAAGCCCGTTGGCAACCACGAGTTCGAATTCGGGTTTGCCCTCGTCGGGGGATTCCCCGTCGAGGTACGGATCAGGCCCGGTAATCCTGGAGTTCAGGTGGCGTACGACGGATCCGAGCGCCTTGTGGAATTTCCCGCGGTCTGCGGGCAGACGCAGCACGGCGGCCATTTCCTCCTCCGTCCTCCCGCGCGCTCCGGCCCTGGCCATGGCCATGGCCGTGAAGACGCTGAAGGGCGAGATGAACAGGTTCCCGCGCCGCTCCCGAAGGCGGCCGTAGAGGCCGGCGGCGAACCCGTTGCTCGCGCTGGCGGCTTCGAGCATGTCCGCGTCCGGCCGCGTGGCCTCTTCCGCGGCCTTCGCCCATTCGCCAGCCAGGATTGCCGAGAGGTATTCGCCTTGCTCGCGCCTGGAACAGTCGAAATAGAGGACCATGACGTGGCGGTCGTCGAGGTAGTACCTGAACCGCTTCTTCTGCGGGAGCCCTGCAGAGGTGTTCAGGATCTCGAAGTCCTTGAGCCGCAGCGCCTCGATGACCTGTTCGCGGGCCATCCCGGGCTTGAGGCCTGCGATCAGCGCGGGAATCGCGTCGATGACGTCTTTGGGGATTTCATTGCTCTTTTCGGCGGGCGCGGGAAGAGTCCCGTTTTTTGCCGCGGGTATCTGCACCGGCGCGGGATCCGGCTCCGGCGGAGCGGCCGGCTTCGTCCCGGGGCAACCGTAAAATGCCGAAATGGCGGCGATGAGCGCCCAGATGCGGATTGTCCTCATGCTGCTCGTTCTCCTTCAATTGCCGTACGGCCGCCGGGTCCGAAATGTCCCTGCCCCGGTGATTCTGCCTAGCTTGGTAACGGAGGCCGGGGGAAAAGGTTCGGCCGCGCGGAAATACGGGCCGCACCGTGTTGAAATCCGGATGTATTGACCATTCCCGCCGGGCCGAATGTGCCAGGTTTGCCCAACCTGTACTGTCCTTTATAAGAGTCGTAAATCCGGCATCGG
>JBFZBV010000205.1:0-6463 GCA_041308285.1 Planctomycetota bacterium
CGGCGTCGCCGGGGGCCCCCTGAGGAATCCGATGCGGAATCCATGCCCGTCATTCGAGCGTCAGCGTCACCTGGATTGTGTTCTGGTCCGCCGCTGTGACGGCCAGGGAGAACCCCGTTCCCTGGACGTCGAGGAACAGCACCTGCTTCTTGAGCTCCGAGCCGGTGAGCCTGGATTTGACCTCGAGCTTCTGCCTGGCTTCGTTCTCGAAGGTCGACAGGGTCCTCTCGATGATGCGATCGACGCCCTTTATCGTACCCAGCACTTCGGCGAACTGAGCCACTGCCTTGGCCGCGTTGGACAGATTACCGCGCGGCGCCTTGACGACGACCTCGATTTCCACCGAGAAGCCGTGCTGGAACTCGAAGTACCACTTGTTCAGCATCTCGCTTATGATCTTCTTCGAGAGAGGCGGGCCGATGGCCTTGAAAGCCATGGTTATCGCCTGGGCCGGCCCCGTGGCGTCCTCCTTCCTGTCGAAGTTCAGGCGCGCGAGCAGGTCCCCGGTGTCGGCCTTCGTAATCTCGATGGACGCGGTGGCCAAGTAGCTGTGCACCTCGGTGCCGTAGCTCATCTTCACGCCGTTCCACCTCGCGGTCGACTTGCCGGATATGACGACGTTGGCTCCGAACTCCATGGCGAGCGCCTTGATGGCCGCGAGGTCGCCCCCTGCGAGGGCAGCCTCCTTCTTGCGCCTCTGAATCTCGTCCATGGCCTTGCTCGACTTGAGGTTGAACCCCTTCTCGAGCAGAAGGCCCTCTATCGCGGTGGCGCAGTAGTCGGTCTCCGCGTCCTGGGCCTTGTTGTCGGGCCCGAACACCTTCTCGGTGATCATCACCATGATTATCGGCCTGCTCACGCGCTCGAGAACCATCTGGATCTGGCCCCAGTCGTCCTTGATTTTCCCGGTCGAGATTACGGCTTCTATTTCGACCGAGAAGCCGTAGTCCTGGGATTTCTCCTCGACAATCCTGTGGTTCTTCACGTAGCCCTGCGACCTCGAGACAATCCTGTCGAACGCGACGGCGTAGTCTATGGTCTCCGTCTTGGACGTAATCTCGACGCCGACGCCCTTTTCCACCGCCTTGCGGAGCGCGTCGGCCAGGGCCTGGTCGCGGTTCTCGCCCTCGCCCTTCGCCTTCACCACCACCTCGCCGTCCCTGGACTCGATGTTCGCCGGCTTCGGCTCGCCGGTCGGCGTCTCGACGTCGCCCTCCCCGCCGCCCGACCTGCCTTCGGCGCCGATCCTGAGCGTCACGCCCAGCGCGTGCTGGCTGCTGTCGCTCAGGGAAACGCCGAAGCCGAACCCCGCGGTTTCGAGATTCTCGATTTTCTTGCCGAGCTGTACCGCGCTCAGCTTCGCCTTCACCCTCAGCACCTGAATCCCCGTGCCCGACGCGGTGGTGAGCGGCCCCTCGTAGATCTCGGACACGCCCTTGACTCCCTTGAGGAGGGACACGAACTTGGCGGCGTACCTCGCGGCCTGCTCCGACGCGTTCGGGTAGTCGGACACGATGTGGAGCTCGACCGAAATCTCCGCCCCGTGCTGGAACTCGAAGTACCACTTCTCGAGGAGGCTCTTCAGCGTCTTCACCGCCATCTGGTCGGCCATCTTCTTGTACGCGTTGGCCACGGCCGCGCCCTGGCCCTGGGCGACGCCGCGCGTGTCGAAAGCCTCCTTCACTATGACTTCCCCGGTGTCGGCCTTGTGAATCATCATCGAGGCGGAGACCGTGTAGTCGTCCATCGGTATGCCGTGGACGGGCTTGCTGCCGTTGAACCTGGCGGCGGCCTTGCCCGTGAAGATGACGTCCGCGCCGAAGCTCATGGCTATCGCCTTGAGCGCGGCGAGATCGTCCGTCGCCACCGCGGCCTCCTTCTTCCTCCTCTCAATCTCCTTCATCGCGGAGGAGGCCTTGAGGTTGAAGCCCTTCTGCAGGAGCAGGCCCTCTATGGCGGCGGCGCAGTACTCCGTCCCCGAGTCCGCCGGCTGGTTGTCCGGCCCGATGACGGTCTCCTGCATGAGCACCATCACCGCGGGCCGTCCCACCTTCTCGAGCACCATCTGTATCTGCCCCCAGTCGTCCCTGATGCTCTTCTGGGAGACTATGGCCCTGATTGTAATCTTGCTGTCCCACCTGGTGGTCTTCTCCTTCACGATGGTGTGGCCCTTCACGTAGCCCTGGGCCCTGGTGATAATCTTGTCGAAGGCGACCTCGTAGTCGATGGTTTCGGTCCGGGAGGTGATTTCCACCCCCGCTCCCTTCTCGACCGCCTTCCTGAATGCGTCGTTCAGGGCTTCGTCGCGTGTCTCGCCCTCGCCGTCGGCCTCCACCTCAATCTCGCCCGCCTGAGGCCCCTTCGGGGCCGGCTGAGGTCCCGGACCCGGCTCGGGCTCGGGCCCCGGCTCGGGCTCGGGTTCGGGCTCCGGCTGCGGCTGCGGAGCAGGAGCCGGGCCCGCCGGCTGAGTGGTCGCTCCGCGCCTCATGCGGCCCCTGCCGCATCCCATGTCCGTGAGAACCAGGCCCAGCAGCGCCGCGATTGCCGCCGCCCAGACGCACGCCCTGCCTATTCTGCCGTTGAACGACATCCTAGAATCCTCCAAGATTTCATCCATATTTTCTCTTCTGAGCGATTCAAGTCAATCAGCGCCATTCCCGGACGAGGTTCCAAATCTTCCAGAGGTTAATCTCGATTTCCACGGCGTAGCCCGCGACCTTGCCCGCCACGCCCTTGCCGAATCCTATGTCCCTGACGAGGTGCTCGTCGATAATCCGCACGAGGTCCGCTTTCCTGCGCTCATCGAGAAGGCCCCCAATCGTCTTGTCCTGCCCGAGGGTGAGGAGCGATATTTCCGCGAGCAGCTTCCGGGCCGCGTGACGCTTCGCGAGCGAGAAGCCCAGATTCTTGGCCGCCTCGGAGCTCGGCAGGTCCTCCGGCGGGAATCCCTCGCCCTGGCATTGCAGCACCGACCTCGCCCAGGGCGGCCTCCTGCGCGCCGGGAGAGGCAGGTACTCGTCCGGGGGGAATCCGAGCCCCGTGGCCCTCAGAATCTTGCGCCCGTTCTCCTTGACGAGGTCGGCAAGGGCGTGCCCGGCGAGCTTTGACAGCCCTGCGTCGAGCCTGCTCTGGACCAGGCTGTCCATCTTCCCGAGCACGGTCTCCACGGATATCTCCATCTCGACTTCGCAGGTCAGGTCCTCGATGTATCTCAGGCTCATGGGAACGGGCTCGGCGCTCGTCCTGACGAATTCCCTGATTCTCCTGAGCGTGTCGGCGGACTCCACGAAATCGCCCAGCCTCGAACCGGGGCCGAGGCGGAGGTTCAGGGCCATCTTGAACAGGTTGTCGGCCGCGTTCTCCTCGGCGGCGCTCCTGGCCTTGAGCGACCCCGGCTCCTTGACCTGCGCCCATGCAAGCCCGGGCTCGGCCACGCCCTGCCCCAGGACCGCCCTGGCCGAATCCTCGCTGTTCGAGGCCCCTGTGACCTCGATGTCCCGCCTTGCTGCGAAGTCCTTGATTTGCCTGAACGCCTCGGCCGGCCAGGCCTTTGCGGCTTCCTTGTTCTCCTGCGCGCAGTTCTGGAGCGCCTCGATGACCCCGTCCACCGAGATGAGGATGTCCACCTCGCGGGATCCGTCCCTGAAACTGCGCTCTTCCACCCTCGAACGGTCCCTCAGCGTCCTGAGGAGCGCGCTGCTCAGCGCCGGGCTCTGGCTCACGAATTCCTTCACTTCCACGGTGGGCGTTACCTTCAGGGCCGTCACCTTGTCCATGAGTTTCCTCAAGCCCTCCAGCGTGGCCGCCTCCCTGCGAACATCCAAGCCGCTCTCCGACTCCTGCGCGGCGAGGCTCACGGAGATGCACAGGGTTCCGAGGAACCCGAGCAGGAACAGGGCGGTTTTCGGGAATCGGTCCATTTCTAAACACCGTCTGCCGGACGCTCCAGCGCCCGGCCTGGCGCTTGAGAAAGACAGTGCAACTGCCGAACCAAGGCTGCAAAATCCGCCTTGCCCGGGTGCGCTTCCATCATCAAGCGGCTGTTGGAGTTGCGATGCGTCCCAGCATCGCCAGGGAGACGGGGCTCGCGGCTGAGCCAAAAGCGGGACAGGACCTGTCCAATTGTTTCAAATGCCGACACCCGGCCGTCTACTTGTTCTTCTGGGCCTTGATTTCCCTGACGTCCTTCAGCGCCTGCATGTACAGGCTCTCGTCCGGGTTGATTTCTATGGCCTTGCTGTAGGCCTTCTCAGCATCGTCGAGCTTGTTCAGGCCCTCGAGGATCACGCCCTGGTCGTACCAGGCGCCGTCGCCGGGGGGCTCGGAAGCGACTGCCGCTATGAACGCTTCCAGCGCCTTGTCGGGCAGGCCGCTGGTCGCGAATTTAATCCCCCTCTGCGAATCCGGGCCGCGTTCCACCAGCATGACCGTCTTTTTATAGGTTTGCGGTATGATTTTCTTGAGGAACTGGTGGCTCACATCCAAGACGAGCTCGGACATGGCCTTGCCCCTGTCAGGCAGCTCCGAGGGCGGGATGTCGACCAGCTGGTCGCCGAAATGCCTCCTCCCGCGGGAGTCCCAGGATGCGGTCGCCGATTTGACTGCGATAAGGACCCCGGTCTTGGTGTTGACCATCCTGAAAGCCACGGTCACGTCGGCAGACACATACTCGCCGTCGACAGTCCTGACTTCCTGGCCGGGGATGTAAGACATGGTTATTCGATTGTAAACCCTTGTGTTGTAAAGAACTCTAATCTTCGCGGGCTTCCTCTCGTAATTGAAACGGGACACGCTTCCCGTGATGATTGCATCCACGCCCTTGAGTTTCAGGTCCTTCTGCGCGCCTTCCGCGAAATCCGCGAAAGAGAGCGAACGCTCGTCCAGAACCGCCTGTAGGGACGTCCTGTCTATGAGCTGGAAATACTGGCTCGTCTGGATGTCCTCCTCTATCTTGGTGGACATGTCCATGCCGACGTTCTCGTTCCCTTCCCCGGAGGGCGACGTGAAAGGAATGACGCCGACGATCTTGATGTCCTTGGAGATGTCGAGTTCGGGCGGGAGCGTATAATTCAGGGTGAACATGGGCTGCTGGCACGATGCGAGAAGGGCCAGACCGAGCAAAGCAGGCGCAATCAGGAGAGACCTGGGCGACATCTTGACCTCCGAAATCAATGGAGCGTACTTCACAGGGCCGAAAAACATTGACGGCGTATTCTCGGCTCGAACCGGGACAAAGTCAAGGGAAATGAGGCCTGCGGGGCAGCGCGTCACCCGCTGCGCCTCCATAGCGCGCCGTCCTTGGTCTGAATCAGCCACTCGCCCTTGGAAAGGAAGTATGCAGCGCCCAGGACGCTTATCTCCTGGCCGAATATCCTGTACTCGGAACCCTGGAACACGACCGTCCTCGGCTTGTATCTCCTCCCCGCCCTGTAATCCCGCCCCGTCGCCCGGTCCTGGAACAGCCACCCATCGCCCGTGAAGGAGATTTCGATTACCGGATCGGACGGCTTCATCGCCGCGATCCTGGACCCGCGCTCCTCCATGCCTTCCAGGAACTCGAGCCTCGGCAGATCCACCTCCTCGGGCTCGGCCCTCAGCGCCGCGAGCTGCTTCTCCGCCGCCGCAGCCGCTTCCGTCCGCCCTGCGGATTTCTCCAGCTCAATCCTGCGCGCAAGCACCTTCTCCATGAGCGCCCCGTACCCCTCCAGATCGAGGCAGATGGTGTAGGCCTGGTCGAGCATTCGCGCGGCGTCCTTCGCGCCGGCCGTCGCGGACAGGTCGACGAGGGTCTCCGCCTCGCCGATTCTGTCCCCGATGTCGGCGCAAATCGAACGGGACGCCTCGAGCGCGGCTTCCGCGTCCGCCTTGCGGCCCAGTGCATGGAGCGATCCGGCCCTGAGCCTGTGCGCAGATGCGGCGTCCCTGCGGTTGCCCGACGAGATTTCGCCTGCCGCGAGCCTTGCGAACACGGCCGCCGCCTCAGCGTGTCTCGAAGCCGCGGCCAGGTTCCCGCCCGCCCTCCTGGTCGTCCTCGAGATTTCCAGGGGAGTGAGGCGCGCGGCATCGAGGATGCGCAGGTCCGTCCGAGCCGCGAACCCGAAATCGCCCTTGCCTGCAGCGGCACGCGACAAGTCCTCCAGGTTCCCCATCGCCTTCGCCCTGACGTCGGCGGCGCCGGCTGAATCGGCCGCGGCCAGGGCTTCGAACAGGAAGTCCGAGGCGCGGCCGAACTCCCCGGACAGCGTGAGGACGTATCCGAGGTTGTTCAGGGTCCACGCGAGGTCCCCCCGGCCGGAGAGGGTGCGCCGCAGGAGGAGGGCCTCCTCGTATTCCGCAGCGGCTTCAGCGAGCCTCCCGCTCTCCGCGAGGATCCAGCCGCGGTTGTGCCTGATTTGAGCCAGCCACCGCACGTCCAGCGCCGCCTTCAGATGCTCCGCGAGCGGATCCATGCACTGCAGGGCCT
>JBFZBV010000206.1:0-8961 GCA_041308285.1 Planctomycetota bacterium
GTGCCCTGAACGACGTCGTGCTCCACCGCGGGGCGGACCCCAGGATGATGATGGTCAACATCTCCATAGACGGCGCGGAAGTGATATCCTACTCCGGGGACGGGATAATACTGTCCACGCCCACCGGATCCACGGCCCATGCCGTGGCCGCGGGAGGAGCCATAATCCTCCCCGGCACGGAGGCCTTCGAGCTGTCCTGGATATGCCCCCAGTCCATGACCACGAGACCGCTGGTCATCCCGTCCGAATCGAGGATTGACTTCGAACTGGCCTCCAAATCCCGCGGATGGACCTTCGCCATCGACGGCCAGACTACGGTTGGCCTTTCGGACGATGCCAGGATATCCGTGTCGAGGGCGCCTGTGCCGTTCCGGATAATCGCGAGCCCGCGCAGGACGTACTTCGACATACTCAGGGAGAAGCTCAACTTCGGGGGGCTGCCCGGATACCTCCAGCGCTTCTCGCGCGATGCGCATGGAGGTTGCGGATGAGACCCGCGCTACGCGCCGCCTCAGGCGCATTCTCCGCTGCGCTCGCGCTGTTCGCGGGCTGCGGCACGGAACCTCACTCGGCGGAGGCCGAGAAGGCGGAGGCATTCCTCGCCGAACTGGCTCCGCTTGCCGGCACCCTGTTCCGGGAATCGGACGCCTCCCTTGCGGCCGGCTCGCCTTCGGAAGCGGACCGAATCTCGTCGGGGATGCACATCCTGGCCATGGCCTACCACGACAGGTTCGAGCGGCTCGATGCCGAACGCCTCGCCCTCGGCGATTGCGGCCGGAGGGCGGCCGTGAAATTCCTGATGGCGTACGAGGTTGCGGTGAAGAACTTCGACCTCTTCCTGGCCCGCGCGGCCCTCAAAGCCGGCGCCGACGCCGAGAAATGGCCGTGGTTCGAGCTCGCCGCAATCGGCCTTGCCGAGTCGTACGCGAAACTGGTCCAGGATCGAGCCCGTTTTTCCGGCCTCTGCGGCGGCGCCGGGCTCGCAAAGAGCGGCGGGGCCGACGCGCTCTTCGCCGGCGCGATTCCGCGCCGCACCGGCGGCGGAGAATGACGGGGGCGGAGACGGATTCCGGAGGTTCCCGCATGATTGCGAGGGGTCTTGAACCGGGACGGATGGTTCTTCTCTTTTTCGCGGCCGCTTCGCTGCCGATTGCATGCGGATGCATCGTCACCGAAACCGCCCTTCAGAAGAAGATGGAGAGCCTGGAGGCGCAAATCAGATCGAAGGGAAGGACGGACCTGGATGCGCTCAACCAGAGGGTCGACTCCCTCGAGAAGAGCTTGTCCGAACTGGACAAGACGGTGAAGGCGCTCGAAATAACGGCGAAAGCGCTGAAGACGGATGTCCTCGCCGCCCACGGGAACATATCGAGGGTCTTCGAGGCCGCCGAGGAGGTTGACAAGGTTCTCGAGAAGGCTGAGGGCTCAATCGAGGAAGCGCGGAAGCTCAAGAGCGAGTCCCTGGATGCGCTCGCCAAGATGGCCGCCCAGGTCGAGGACGCCATGAAGAAGTACCGGGAAATCCTTATTGAGGAAAAGCGGCTCCTCTCCGAGAGAATCAGGTTCATAAACTCGTCGCTCAGGCAGCTTGGCGCAGGCGAAGAAGGCAAGGACGATTGAAGGGAGCCCCGCCGATTCGCCGGCCGGGACGCGACCGCGCGCGCCAGGCTTGCCTCGGGCGGGATGGGTCTCAATCCGAGGATGCGTCCACAGCCGAGCTCGAGGCCACCCTGTCGATGACCCGCGCGAACGCGTCCATGTCCTTCCCGCGGAGAACGAAGTCGAGTCTGACCAGCGACCGGCTTCTCTGCACGAAAACGGCGAGACCGATGTTCTCGGATGCCTTGGCCCCCGTGAGGGAGAACCTGAACTGCCCTGCAGGGCCATGAATCCGCCTGACTGACGAAATGCCGGGCTCCCTCTCGAGCAGTTCCATCAGCACGTGCCCGAATGCTGGATTCCGGCCGTCGATGTCCGACCCGATGAGACGGGGAGCGAAGAACCGCAACGGAAGCACATCCTGGTAGTATTCCGCGCCCCTCTCTCCGGAGACGGGAGTCCAGTGCGCCGGGATTTCGGCCGAGATTCCGTCGCCGAAATCGCGCCTTTCGAACCTTATCATGTCCGGGATTACGCCGCCGGAGGCGAGATTCAATCCTGCTTCCGCGATGCAGAGGAGGAAGGCGGCCGAGGACGCTGCCAGGCATATCCACAGCGCGGCCGATCCTGCGCCGGGCCTTGCGCCCTCCCTGCCTTTCGAAGGCGTGAGGAACAGGGTGGCGAACGCTCCGCATGCCAGTCCCCCGATGTGGGCCGAATTGTCGATGAACGACTCGCTGAAGCCGTAAATCACGTTGGCAACAATCACGAACGTGAAGAGGGCGAGGTTGCGGTTGCGGAACTCCTTCGAAATCTTCCCCCCGTGAATCGCGGTGAATGCGAGCCCCATGCCTATGAGCCCGAACACGGCGCCGGATGCACCGGCGGAAATCGGCGCTGAAGTGACCAGGAAGCTCGTCATGCTTCCGGCGAATCCAGACAGAAGATAGACGAGCAGGAATCTCGGGGTGCCGTAGGCGCCCTCCACGAACCGGCCGAGAACGTACAGCGCGAGCATGTTCATGAATATGTGCAGCCAGCCGAAGTGGATAAGGGTGCAGGAGCCCCACCGCCAGAACTGCCCGGCGCGCACGAGGAAATCCACCGCCGCCCCCCACGCGGCCAGGGCCGTGGAATCGTCGGCTTCGTTTCTCAACACCTGGGCGGCCATGATGATGCAGTTCGCGGCGAGAAAGGCGGCGGTCCCCGGCGCGCGCGAAATGGGCGGGGAGACGGCGTCCCATCCCTCCTCCCCCCCGGGCGCGCACAGTCTGGGTGGCCAGGGCACCTGCAGGCGGATTCCGCCGGCGGGTTCGGCCGCGACGGCTCCCTCCGGCCTGGCCGCCCCGCTCGCGGAGAGCGCTGCGGCTTCGGCTGCGAGAACCTCCACTCCCTCGGCGTCCCCCATCGCGCCCAGATACATGGAATAGGCCCTCACAATCGCGCTGAACGGGATGGATTCCGGATGAAGGGCCGCCATTGCGCCGACGAGACGCGCGGCCGAATCGAGTTGCCCCGAGCGGAGAAGGAATCCAAGTGCGGCGAGGGACGTGGACGGCCCGGATCGGGCGAGTTCTGACGCGTCGGGGATTGCCTTGACGTACTCTTCCGCCTCTTCGGCCGCCCCGCGCGCGAGCGCGGCGCCGATGAACGCCCCGTCCACGACCCTCCGCCGATCGGGAGGCGCCGCTAATCTGAGCGCCTTGAAGTATTCGAGCGCGGCCCGGGGGCCGCTTTCGGACTGGACCGCGAATCCCCTGTATATCGCGGCGTGGAGCAGGGCAGGCGGAGACAAGGTGAGGCCGAACCTCACGACGGATGCCGCCGCTGCGGCGCGGTATGCGCCCCTCCCTGCCAGGTGACGGGCTGCGCCGGCCATGAGCGGCGGTCCAGCCATGAATGCGACGGCGAAGGCCGTGACGGAGGCGAAGTACGCCGAGGAGGTATCGTTCGAGGCGTACAGCGCAAGGGAAGCCGCGGCCAGGGCGGAGAATACGGCTATCTGGAAGGCCGACCTGCGGCCCGATTTCACCGCGAGCAGGACCGCCGCGAACACCCCGGCGGCGCCGTAGGAGAAGAGCAGCATCCTGAGAACCATCTCGCGTTCCATGGCACAGATGATAAGTGCTGGGGCCCGCCCAATCAAAAGCATACCTGCGGCGCGCCTTGACCCGGCGAAGCGGAACTTGCCCGCTGCGCCTGAGGAAGCGAAAAAACAGTTGATTGACGCGGCGCATCCTGTCAAATGAGGGTTAAAAGGAACCGGAATTCATCTTTGGAGTAGCGCACATGCCTGAGAAACTGCTGTTCACGGATGCGAGGGTGAGGAAATGGACCCAGAGGGCATCCCTGCCGGGCAAGCTCGAGAACCTGCTCGAAAAAAGCACGCTCGGGGACGTGGTGGTCAAGGGCGAGCCGGTGGCGCTGAAGATCCACTTCGGGTCCCAGGGCGCCTTCAGGACGATAAGGCCGTCCTTCGTGAGGCGGGTCGTCGACGCGGTCAAGAAGGCCGGCGGGAAGCCCTTCGTCACCGACACGGTGAGGATAAAGGGCATAGAATACCTCGACGTGGCGGCGTACAACGGCTTCTGCGAACAGACGCTCGGGGCGCCCGTCGTGCTCGCGGACGGACTTTTCGGCAAGGATTACGTGAAGGTCCCCTGCGGCGGGATAATGCCTTTCGCGCCGGTCGCTTCCTGCATCCACGACTCCCCCTCCATGATAGTGCTGACGCACTGCAAGGGGCACGTACAGGCCGGATACGCAGGAGCGATTAAGAACCTCGCCATGGGCGGCGTTTCGGCGCAGAACCGCGAGGACGCGGAAATCAGGAAGAAGATAGGAAGACCCGGGATGCACCTGTGCCACAAGGGGGACGTGACCTTCGACGAGAGCCTGTGCGAGGTCTGCGGCCAGTGCGTCGACGCGTGCCCGATGGACGCGCTGCAGATAATCGGCGGCAAGCTGGTGATGGACAGGAAGAAGTGCTTCTCGTGCTGCAGGTGCGCGCGGGTGTGCCATACCGGCGCCATGAAGGCCCCGGAGATAGGGAACGCCTTCCAGGAGGCGCTGGCCCATGTCGCCAAGGCGGTCCTGAGCACTTTCGAACCGGGGCGGGTCTTCTACCTCAATTTCCTCATGGACATGCAGCCCGAGTGCGACTGCATGCCCGGCGCCGACGTGCCGGTCCTGGGCGACGCCGGCATACTCGCGGGAAGGAACCCTTGCGCAATCGACGCGGCCGCCTGCGACATCATGAAGAAGAGCACGCCCCTCCCGGGCTCGGCGCTTTTCGAGGCGGGCTGCACGGCCCCCGGGCGCGATCCCTGGGAAGTCCTGCACGGAAGGTCGGGCAGGGAGCACATAGAGAAGCTGGCGGAAGTCGCCGGGCTGGCGCTGGACTACGAGATTGAGGCTCTCGACTGACCCTGGCAGCGGAGCGAGGAGCCGGCGTGCGAGCCGGGCCGGCTTCCCGCGCGCGGCCCCTTCCGGAGGTTCCCGAGTCCGCTGAAGGACTTTCGCCCCCAGGGGCCGTATCGCCTCATTTGCGCGCCTCGGCTATGCGGAGAAGGATGTAGATTCCGGGCTCCGGGGGTCCCGCCTCCGGCCCGCCGCTTCCTTCCTTCTTCGGAGTCTGCGACGTCAGGGCGGCAGGCACCGGGCCGAGGAGCACTCCCCCGCCGTTCTCAGCGACGGCTGTTCCTGCGGTGCGGAAGAACCTGATGGACGGCAGGTCGAGCGAACCCATGTCTGGATTGCCCGTTTCGAATATGTTCTCCTTGTATTTGGAGCAGTTGACGAAGTACTCGGTCCTTATCATCCCGCCCATGCCGAGCCGCGGCCTCGCCTCGACAACCAGTCCTTCCCTGAGCGTGTCCATGACCGGCTTGAGCACCGCCCGTTCGTCCGTAGACTCGGAATCCAGGTCGCGGAGGAAGCTTCTTTCGCGGCCCGATGCGACGCTGACCTTCTGCCCGTTCAGCGCGGATGTCGAAGCCCTTTCCATGACGGCCGACTGGTCGCGGGCCAGGAGAGCGGTGAGGGATTCGCAGAACTTCGCCGGCACCGCGCATCTGCCGTCCGAGGGCGGAGGGCATGCCTTCTGAATCTCCGCGGTGTACGAGAACATCACGGCGTGGACTTCCACGGATCTCAGGGCCTCTGCCTCGAGGAACGAGATGATTTTCGCTGCTTCGTCCACGGCCGAGGGCGGGGCCGTCACGTAGAGCCTGCCGTTCCTGAGCTTGAGGCTCGACTTGGCGCTTCCCCCGTTGCGGAAGAATTCGACCGACTCCTCGACCATCGTCTTCACGGATTCGGCGTCGAGAAGGCGGGGCCTCTCCTCGCGCTGGGGATCAAGCGCCCCGTATTCGTCGGTCATTCCCTCTCTCACGGTCCCTGCGGGGTCGAGAGAGTAGCGCGGGGCCGGGAAATCCCTGGCCATGGAGGAGATGTTGGCCAGGTCGAATATCCTGTCGACGCAGGCTTCATCCTCGGCGGAGCAGAGGCCGGCCGAAACAAAGATGAGGAGCGCGGATGCCGCGATGCGCGCAGTTGCGAATCTCGTCATGATTGCGGATTCCTTTCTTCGTCGTCCTTGAGAATCCTGGCCTTCCCTTCGAACTCTATCCCCACCTCTTCGCCGGCCCGCAAGGGTTCGGCGGACTCGGCCGTAATCTCCGAACCCGCCGCTTCGATTCTCACGAGATACCCGCCGCCCGTGTAGGTCGACAGCAGCACCTTGCCGGGGATCCCGGTCCCCGGGGGTCGAATCCTGATTTCGGACGGTTTGGCCATCGCGCACAAAGGCCCCGAGGGCGGGGCCGATTCCGGGCGGAACCTGCCCAGGGCCGTCGCGACGGACCCGTCGGGGAGCCTTTCCGCCCTGAGCAGGTTCAGGTGCCCGAGGAAGGACGCCACGAACTTCGTGGCGGGTCTCTCGTATATTTCGGCCGGCGGACCCTGCTGAAGCAGCCTGCCCGCGTTCATTACGACGACCTTGTCGGCGAACGCGAGCGCTTCAGACCGGTCGTGAGTCACCATGACGGCGGTGACGCCCAGCCTGTTCCTCAAGCCGGAAATGAAATCGAGCATCTTCCAGCGTAGTCCCGCGTCGAGGCTCGACAGGGGTTCGTCGAGGAGCAGAATCTCCGGCTCCGAGACGAGCGCCCTCGCGATTCCGACCCTCTGCTGCTCGCCCCCGGAGAGCTCCGAGGGGTAGCTCTTGCCGCGGTTTTCCAGGCCGACGAGCGAGAGGTATTTTTGCACGTCCCCCCCGCCGGCGCTGCGGCGCACGAATTTCAGGTTCCCCTCGACGGTCATGTGGGGCCACAGTGCGATTGACTGGAAAACCATCCCCACGCGCCTGGCCCAGGGAGGGACGATTTTCCCCGGCGCGCTGACCTGCGTCCCCCCGATGCGGATGCATCCCGAGTCCGGGGCCGAAAGGCCGGCTATGAGCCGGAGGAGCGTCGTCTTGCCGCAGCCCGAAGGTCCGAGGATGACCGTGGCCCTGCCCGCCTCGGCTTCGAGGTCGATGCCGTCGAGGACGGTCCGCCCGCCGAAGGATTTGCACACGGACTCGATTGCAACCGGCAGAGCCATGACCCGATTATACCCGGGGGCGGCAGGACGGGCAAAGCGTCAAGTCAAGTGCGCGCGGCGCAGCGGCTCCGCCGGCACCCGGTGCGGCCGGGCCTGCAGCGCGTGGAAAAATGGAGCATCTTCGGGCATTCTAAAATAGAATAACGTAGGAAGAGATTCGTCGTGCTCTTGTCGAAGGAGTTCGTGCATTGAATCCTGCTGTTCAGAGCCAGGCGGGTCCGGAGGAAGCCGTAGCACGGCTCGCGGAAGCCTGGACCGGCATCAAATCCCAGCTGGCCCTGCGGATTATCGGCCAGGAGGACGTCATCGAGCAGCTCCTCGTCTGCTTCTTCTCCGGCGGGCACTGCCTCCTCGTGGGCGTGCCGGGCCTCGCGAAGACGCTCATCATAAGCTCCCTCGCCGATGTCATGTCGCTCAGCTTCAAGCGCATCCAGTTCACGCCCGACCTCATGCCGTCGGACATCACGGGGACGGACATCATCACGTTCGATCCGGCTCCGGGCGAGCGCGTCTTCAAATTCGTCTGCGGCCCGGTGTTCGCCAACATCCTTCTGGCGGACGAAATCAACCGCACGCCTCCCAAGACCCAGGCGGCGCTCATGGAAGCCATGGAAGAGGGGCAGGTCACGTGCGGGTGCAACAGGTACGCGATAGAGAAGCCGTTCTTCGTGCTGGCGACACAGAACCCGATTGAACAGGAAGGGACGTACCCGCTGCCGGCTGCCCAGCTCGACCGGTTCACGTTCAACATCAACCTGGGATATCCGGATTTCCAGTCGGAATTCCTGATTGCCCTCAGGACGACGTCGAATCTCTCGCCTAAGCTGCGCCCCATGCTGGACGCCGGCACCGTCTCGTCGCTTCTGGGGCTCGTGAAGAAGGTGGAAGTGCCGGTCGAGTGCATGAAACTCGCCGTGTCAATCGCCCGCGTGTCCAGGCCCGGCAATCCGGGCAATACCCCGTTCGTGCGCGACTACGTGCAGTGGGGCGCCGGCCCGCGCGCGGTGCAGTGCATGATTACGTGCTCGAAGGCGAGGGCTCTGCTGCACGGCAGGCTTGCCGCCGTCCCGGACGATCTTCTCATGACGGCCCACCCCGTGATGAGGCACAGGATTATCCCGAATTACCACGCGGAAGCCGAGGGCGTGACCACCGACATGATCATCGACGATATCCTCAAGGCCATGTTCAGGGAATGAATCCGCCGCGCGGCGGCTGCCGCGGGCCCGGGAAGCCGTCTGCACACCCCTCAGTCCTTCTTCTGATCAGCCAGAATCTTGACGAATGCCCTGGGGTCGAAAGGCAGGACGATAAGGAAACGCCCCTCACGCGCGACGAGGGACATCTGGGTCTTCTTCACCGAGCGGGATCCGGGCCTCTCCGAGTGCGTGGTCTGCGTGAGCTCGGCCTTGATGACCCAGTTCTCCCGGTTTATCTCGAACGAGTCCAGCCGGTACCCGTCGATTTCTAACCCGTGACCCGCGGCTTTGCGGAAAAGCTGCATGAGAAGATTGAACTGCCATTCGACGCCGTGCCGCTCGCCCTCCACGAGGAAGCACTTCCGGATTTCCGCCTCGTCCCGCCTGTTGAGAGCCTTCCTCAGGTCCTCCACCGCCAGCCCCAGGTAGTCCATGGCAATCGCCAGCGGCTCACCGTGAAAATTCCCGCCGGACAACACCTCGATGACCCCGGTTCCCTCCTCCACGAACAACAGCGGATTGTCGGTTACGGCGTTCAGCTCGATTGCGAATACCCACC
>JBFZBV010000207.1:0-2773 GCA_041308285.1 Planctomycetota bacterium
TCCGATCTTCTCACCGAGGAGCAGAAGGCGGTTTTCGCGTCGTTCTCGTGCTGCCTTCTGCCGCCGGCCGGCCTGCAGGACCCCGTCCGCGTGGGACAGGCGGCCGCAGCGCCGGGCCTGGTGAAGGTTCTTACGGACGCCAGGTCGGTGCCGAAATGGTCGTGGCCTCTTGTGAAAAAGAGGATTGTCGCCTGGTCGGTCGAACAGGCTTCCGTAGTCAAGCCCGGCATCACCGCACCGGCCAAGGCCGAGATTGCGGCCGCTGTGGAGTCGGTCCTCGAAAAGGCGCGGTCCCTCTCGGACATGGAATTCGAGATGGAGAAGGACGCGCTCGCCGCCGGGCTCAAGACTCCCGGTTCCCCCGCGGCGAAGAACGATCAGCTCCCGTTCATGCGTGCGTTCTTCCTCATGGTCCCGGGCGCGGTCGAGGTCTTCGACGCGCTCATCGGGAGAATCGACTCCGCGAGCGCAGATGCAGGCAGGACCAGGGATTTGGGCAGGGAAAAACCCGCGTCCGAAGGGGGCTGAGGCTCGAAGTGACCGCCGCGGTCGGCGGCGGGGCGCGATTCGGGTCGCGGGACTTCAAGCCTTCTTCTGCTTCATGATGAAATCGGCGATCGTGTTAATCGACTGGAGGATTACCCTGGAGATGTTCTGGTCGTCGATGCGGACCCCGTATTTTTTCTGAAGCGCAAGCACGAGCTCGAGGGCGTCTATCGAGTCGAGGCCCAGCTTGCCGCCGCTCTGGAAGAGCACCATGTCCTCGTCTATGTCTTCCGGCCTGGTGTTCTTGAGCTTGCAGGAAGCTATGAGGAGCTCCTTTATTTCCCGCCTTAGATCTTCGATTTCCGACATGCCGGGCTCTGAAGCGCGAAACGGGACCTGAAACAAGGCGACACTATACATGGGGGGATATTCGGGGCGCAAATAAAAACCGCCGCAGCCTGCCCCGCCATGACGGCGTCAGTCGCGGAGCTGTCTGCCCGTGAGCTTGATGAAGACTCCCTCCAGGCTTGCGGGCTTTATCTCCATCGATTCCGCAATTGCCCCCCTTGAGTCCAGGAACGCGATTACCTCCGGGAGCGACTTCCTTGCCGATTTGAGCGAAATCTCCAGCACGCGGTCGGGGCATTCGGCGCCTTCGACCCCCGCAACGCTCCTCAAGCCCGCAAGGAGAGCCTCTTCCGGCCTGGCTGGGAGCTTGAAAAGGGCCCTGTCGGCGCCGTGCGATTCCACAAGGGCGGCTGGCGCGGCCAGTGCGATAATCCTGCCCATGTCCAATATCGCCACCCTCGAGCACAGTTCCTCGGCCTCTTCCATGTAGTGGGTGGTGTAGAGGACCGTGGCGCCTTCGGCAGCCATCTTGCGCACGTTTTCGAAGATGAACCTCCGCGACTGCGGGTCGACCCCGACGGTAGGCTCGTCCAGGAGAAGCACGGAAGGCGAGTGCACGATTCCCGCCGCGAGGTTCAGCCTCCTCTGCATGCCTCCCGAGAACGTGCACGCCCTGATATCGGCCTTGGCCTCGAGGCCGACCAGCCTCAGGGCGGAACGCGAGCGGGAGTCCAAATCGGAGCCCGAGAGCCCGTAGAGGCTTCCGAAGAACCTGAGGTTCTCCAGCGCGGTGAGGGCGGGGTAGAGGGCGATGTCCTGAGGCACAACGCCCGTCGCCCGCCTTATCCCGGATTTCCGGGACCGCGCGTCGAGGCCGAGGACCCTGACAGACCCGGAGTCGAAACCGGCAAGCGTGGAGAGCACTGAGACCAGGGTCGTCTTCCCCGCCCCGTTCGGGCCGAGGAGGCCGAATATCTCGCCGCGCGTCACGGTGAACGAGATGCCGTCCAGCGCAGGCGATTCCGAGCCGGGATACTTCTTGACGAGCCCCGAAACCTCGATGGCGGACGAGCCCGGTTCCATTCCTGTCATTTCCTGAAGATACCATCGCCGGGGAATAAAAGAAGCCCCGGTCCGCGCGCGCCGGGGCGGAAGTTCATACGGCGCGCGACAGAGACCTGAATATCGACTCTTCGGCGTCCGCCCGGGCGCGTATAAGCGCGGAGAGCTCCGAGAGCCTCTCGCGGCTGAAGTCCCGTTCCTTGCCGGTCCTGGCGGCCAGGAGGGAAATCTCCCTCCACCTGTCTCCGTTCTCGCGCATGAGAACGGCAATCCCGGCCAGCTCGTCGTTGCCCAGCAGGGAGGACGCCTCCTGGAGAAATGACGCGTACATGAAGCGGAATCCCGCGCCGCCGGTCCCCATGTCCTCGAGCGTGACGCCAATCATGATTATCTCGTGGGCAAGCCTCTCCTCGGACTCGGCAATCCCGGGCCATTTCACAACCATGTCCGCGAACTTCCTTATCCCGCGGATTCCGAACGGGGCTATCGGTATCCTGAGCATGTTGAAGCATGCGCTCTTGATGCCCGAGCGAATCGCGGCCGCGAGCGGCGGAGCCGCCGGAATCGACAGCGGATGGAACATGAACCCGCGCGGAGCCATGTCTCCCATCACGAACCTGGCGGCTTCGAGGGATTTCCTGGACAGGACGGTCGTGGCCGGGACGTAGGCGTCGGAGACCAGGTACTTGTCCCCGTCGATGCCGAAGACGTTGATGAAATGTGCGTTGAAGTGAATCCGCATGTGCGCGGGCATGTAGTCCATGTGGAACATGTCCACCTGGAGAGTGACCGGCCTGGACTCCCGCAGCAGGCCGTCCAGCACGGCGAAGCTCTTGGCAGGGTCCCTGAACCTGCGGAATTCGCCCCGTATGCCGAG
>JBFZBV010000208.1:0-2611 GCA_041308285.1 Planctomycetota bacterium
CGGGTCATGAGGCGAATGCGCCTCGCGATCGCCGCAGGGCGTCCGCCGCGGCCTGATTCAATCCTTGCATTCCTTCTCCCCGGGCCCGCCCACGGCGGCCAGGAACACGATCGACCAGAGCACGAGGACGGCAGCGACGGCCCCGAATGCGAGGCGGTAGTCCGCCGCTGCTGTGCCGTCCATAATCAGGAATCCAGCTGCTATCGGGCCCGCGGCCTGGCCGACGTCCGCGACCGTTCCGAAGACGCCCATGGCTGCGCCGAGCGAATCCGACTTGCAGGTGTCCGCCACGAAAGCCTGGGACGAGGAGGTCACGAAAGCCTCGCCCAGTCCGAACAGGACCGAAAGAGCCGCGAGGGGCCATAAACCCTGGAAGAACGGTATCGCGGCCAGCGGGCCCGCGCACAGGATCAGGCCGCAGAATATCACCCCCCGCCGGCCGTACCGGTCGGATATGCGCCCCATTACGGGCTTGGCGACCACGCTCGATCCCATTACCAGGGCCCAGAGCACGCCTGCTTCCATGGGGGTCATCCCGGCTGCGTACACGAGGTACACCGGGAAGAACGCCTGGAGCGTGCCCATGCCCATGTTCTGCACGGATTCGGCGCCTGAGATTATCATGATCCTCGCGTGCGTGCAGGTCTCCCGGAGCCCGCGGAACATCTTGACATAGGACTCGTATGCCGACCGCTTGCGGTCAGGCTCGCTCCCCGCCACGAAGGGCAGCAGCGCCGCCGCGATGACGAGGGCAATCACGCCAAGCACGCCGGCGAGGCCGTAGACCCGGTGGAAGTCCGGCAGGGACGGCGCGTCGCCGCCGATGAGCTGCATGGCCGCGGCGCCGGCGAGCCCGCCCAGCGCGTTCGTGCCCTGCTTTATGAGCGTGAACCAGGACAGCACCTCGCCCTTCCTGCTCCCCGCCAGCTCGGCTGCCAGGGCGCTCGCCACGGGCCCGTATATGGACGTGGCGAGGCCGTGTACGAGCCGTATCGCTAGCAGCGCCGCGGCCCAGCCCACGAAGATGTAGAAGAACGGCGTGAAGGCGAAGAACGCCGCGCCAAGCAGGAGCGTCCTCCGCCTGCCGAAATGGTCGGAAAAAGCCCCTGCCGGGGCCTTGAACGCGATGCCCGTCACGGTGGAGGCGCCGACTATGGCGCCAATCCAGGCCGGGGGCGCGCCCAGCGCGGCCGCGAAGAGCGGCAGCACCGGCGTGCGCGCCATGTTGTAGGACAGCCGGCCCGCGAAGTCCACCGCGCACAGCCCGATGAACCGCTTCGGCTCGAAGCGTGGCTTGTCCTGATCCATCACTCCACCTCTACGACCGCCTCGCCCGACGCCGGCCCAGAAGTCTCGGGAATTCGGGAGATAGTATACGTCCATCCTTCGGGCCTTCGATGATTTCTCCCGATGTCCTCAGTTTTTTTCCCCCAGCTTCACGAACTGTGCCGGGTATCTTGAACGCATCATACGGGGATTCCCGGCCCCTTCATGAGAGTAGATGCTTGCGCGAGGGCCGCGGGATTCGTACTTGAGAACAACCCGACACCGGCCGTGAACCCCGGCTGTGGGGCGCAGGGACGCGGGGGCTTGAGGCGAGAGGCGAGAGGTAAGAGGTGAGCCGATTGGAAACCCCTCACCCCTAATCAGCGTTTATCATCTCCCAATCAGCGTCGAATGCCGCCCACGGCCGCGGAATCAATCCGCGACTTTCCCGCACAGTTCCAGCCGCAGCGCCGCCAGATTGCGGTTCACGTCGTGCAGGAACAGTATGAGCGAGGCGATGAGGCACAGCATCGATCCGATGAACAGCCCTCCCAGAAGCCAGGCTGCCTCGATGCCGAGGAGCGCCGACAGGAAAATCGCCGCAATCAGCACCCCTGCTGACAGGGCGCATCCTGCGGCGAACGCGATGCTGAGACGGATGATGCGCGCCCTTTCCCACAGGATTGCGAGCTGCTCGCCGCGGTGCTCCTTCGAGGATCCGCCCGGCCCCTCGACAAGGGCGTCAATCTGCCTCGCGCGGTCGATTACCCGCCCCAGGCGGTTCGTCATCGTGAGCAGGAGAAGCCCCACTCCGGAGATGAGGATCGTCGGCCCCACGGCGGTCTGCAGGATGGGGATGAGTTCGCTCATGGTGGGATCTGTCATCGTGCCTCCTTACGCCGTTCTCCTCGCCGCCTGGAATTCCGGTTTTCGCGATTCCCGGCAATTCCTGGAACAGTATACTGTCACGGATTACGCCGGGTACAGGTCAAGAGTCTCGAGTGTCCCGATTCCGGCTTTCCCGCGCGTTTCGAGGCTGCCCATGAAATCGGCGTGTGTTCTCGCCATCGCGTCCTTCCTCGCACTGGTTCAGCTTTCCGCGCCGTGCGCATCTATTCGAGCGGCGGCAGGATCCTGACCGCCCTGAAGATGGACGTATCCGGCGGCAAGGCGACTGCCTTGGTGGAGGAGGGCGAGGCCAAAAGGACCATTGACCTCGGCCCTCTCGACGCGACGCTCGCCGACGTGTTCGTAGCCGACGTCTGGGTCGGCAGGAATCCGGCCATAGTCACTTCGTCGAAATATTATTGTAGAAATTGAAAGGATATTCCGCTTTTCACGCGCA
>JBFZBV010000209.1:0-17092 GCA_041308285.1 Planctomycetota bacterium
GATCACGGCACTGAGTGCCGTGGCTACATCTGAATCTGCCGTCTCGCTGTGCGTGCGATATTCATCTCTCTTATTGCGAGCGCCCACCCGCGGGGCGGGCGGGCGCTCGCGATGACAACATAATCAATGGCTGGGCAATATGTTAAGGATTCCTGACGGGCAGAACGTCATCCTTCGGTGTTTTTGTGATTTCCTCGGCGGTCTCAGGCCGAAAACGCGCAGCCGGCTACTTCCAGGGCGATTCCGCGAGGCCGAAGACGTCCTTCAGCGTGCGGTCGATGAGCCTAATCTGGATCTTCTCCGGCATTCCGGCGATATCCAGCACGTAGACCGATCCGTTCTGCACCGCAGGGGAAACTGGCCGCCCGCCCGGGGCTGCCGACGACGCGCCTCAGCCGGCTCCGGCAGTGCCGGGAACGGACGATTTGCCGTTGCTCGTGACGCCCGTGCCGAGCGTCGTCCAGGAGAGGATTTTCCCCGTGGCCGGGTCCCGCACCTGAATCTTCGGGGGCGGGATGGACTCCTCACGTATGAAATACGCCTCTCCGCCCCTGCCGAACAGCATGATTTGGTCCTTGCGGATGCTTATCGCGGTTTCGGACAGGCTGAAGTCGAAATCCACATGTACCGGCCCGCCCCACTCGTACACGCAGAGACCGCCCTCTTCCAGGTCAATCGTCCTCGCCACGCAGCCCATCACGTCTATGTCCATCCTCTTGGTGAAGGCGGACAGCCTCGCGTGCACGAGCCTGTAGTTCCCGGACGGGACGGGTGATCCCTTGCGCATCGCAGCGAGGTTGAACGAGCATGTCTCGCTGCAGACAATCACGGAGCTGATGCGGGCTTTGCCGGAGAATCCGCTCTGCATGTCGATTACGCCCAGGGGGCCCGTGTATGGCCTGAACCTCGCCGCTTCGCCGCCCGTGTCCACGCCGAATTCGACGAGCTGCCCGTCCGCGGAAATCACCTGGCCGAGGAACGCCCTCAGCCCGGAGTTGCCCACGGATATCGAATCCACGCCGACGTCCGAGTAGCTGCCGTTGGCGTTCTCGTCCGCAATGGTCACCGGCACGCCGTCCACGCGTCCTGCCAGGTAGCTCGCGCTCTTCACGCCCCAGTCCTTGCCTTCTTTGGCGAACGCGAGAGCGTAGTTGTACGAAGCGCCTGCTTCTGTCTTCAGTTTGAGCCAGCACATGCCCCCGTTCCTGCCGACAGCGACTTCGTATTTCCCGTCGCCGTCGGTGTCCACCAGAAGCTGATCGGGCGCGGTCTTGACGTACACCTTCGTCTCAATCCCCGGCGCCAGCGCGAGCCTCGACCCGGCAAGCAGCACGCGGTTGAGCTGAATCGATCCGCCGGAAAGATGAATCTCGTCATTGGCCTTCAACGGCACTGTCTTGAGCTTCACGGTCTCCCAGGGCAGCTCCTCGACAGGTTTCGACTTGGAAGGCGTCGCCGGCTGCGGGTCAGGCTCGGGAGTTTCCACCTCCCCGGGCTGCTCGGCCGGCTCAGGCTGCTCCGAGGGCACGGTATCCGGCTTTGGCTCGACAGGTGCGGGTTTCGGTTCCGGAACCTCTACGTCCGCCGGTCCGGGTTGGGCAGGTTGGGGCGCAGATCCGGGTTCCGCGACATTCTCGCGCGGTCCGGCATTCGATGCAGTAGGATTGGCAGATTCGGGATTTGTTTCCCTCGGCTGCCTGCCCTTGTCGATTCCGTTCGTTCGGCTGTTCTGGCCCTGCCTTTCGGCATCCAGGTACAGGTTCACATAAATCACTGCGATAATGGCAATTACAGCTGCCGAAGCAATGGGTATCGCCCATCTGAAGACCGTGCTCGTGCTTTTCGCGACTTTGGCAGTGCGGCCGTTCCGCAAGGAGAAAGCGTGCTTTATCCGGTTCAACGCGTCAGCCGAGGGGGACGCAAGCCCATCCAGGCTGGCCTTCTTCCCACGGGCGAACGCCAGGGCCTCCGAGCGGCATTCGCGACACAACCTCATATGCTTCAAAAAGTTCTGTTCTTCGTCCTTGTCCAGCAGCCCTTCGACGAACAATCCCAGCGTCTCGGTTTCCACGCAATCCGTGCCGGGCTCGACAGGCTCGGGGAAAAGTTTTTTCACCGGCCTTGACTGGGACATCTCGACAGCCCGCGCAGAGCAGGCAGGGCAGGAGTCCAGATGGGCCAGGAGATCGCGGTTTGCCCGATCGTCAAGGGCGCCATCCAGATAAGCTTCCAGTTCCGGATTTTCAGGACATTTCATAATCGTAAACTCGACATACAATCCCATAGTTGCACGACCCGCCGGTTTTCCTACATATAAATACTGATTCATTCATTTTTCTTGATTTTTCCGGCTATCTTCCCCTCGAGGAGTTTCTTGGCCCTGAAGATTATGGTTCCCACGTAGTGCGGCTTGATTCCAAGGATTTCGGCGATTTCCGCGTGAGACGCCTCGTCGTAGAAATAGAACGTCAGTGCGAGCCTGTCGCGCTCGGGCAGCTGGTCGATAATCTCCTTCAAAATCTCTTCCTTCTCCTTCTGCTCCGCCTGCTCGAGCGGGCCCGGGTTCCGGTCGGGAGCGATCATACCCTCCTGGTCTTCCGAATCCTCTTCCGCCGCCTCGACGATGGGCACGGTTTTCCATCTCTTTTTTCTGAAATATCTTATGACCGTCTTCCGCGTCACTATCCATATCCAGGTCTTGAGAGAGCATCTCCATTTGAAATTCCTGAGGAGCTGCTTTTGGTTATCGAGGAAGGATATGAAGACCTGGCTCAGGATGTCCTCGGCGTCCTCCTGCGAGTAGGCCCAGTTGCTGGATCTGAGGCTCTGCTGGATAATCGAGTAGATGTATTCGCCCCATCTGTCGACGAACTCCTCCCATGCGGCGGCCGACCCGGCCATGCATCCTGCGATCAGGTCTTTGTCGCTGTTTTTTTTCAAGACCTAGGTCCGAAGAGTCCGCCGCATGCGCGGATATTTCCCTTGCCGCCCGCGCAGGCTTGAGTCGCGGCTGCCGACCGGTTCATAGCCCTGCATTCGACCGGGGGTGGGTCTGTGCGGCCTGCAAGGCCTGATTCTAACAGCAGAGGCGCAGCGCTGCAATCGCATCGAAGGCGCAGGAAACGGCTCTCGCGCAAATCCGCGCTTTTTTTGTATAATCAACCGTTTGTTCGCGGACCGAAAAACTTTTTGCAGGCCTGCGGCAATGCCCTCCGGGATGGACGAGTATCTGGACAACATCCGGGCCCTGGAAAAATTCCGCCGAATCGTCGAGACGGTCCGGTCCTCCGGAACCATCTACATCGGCGGCGTCTACGGGTCCGCCTTCGCCGTCCTGATTGGGGCCCTCGAGCGCGCGGTCGGATGCAGCTTCATCGTCGTCGCTCCCAGGCTGGCCAAGGCCGAATCCGCCATGGACGACCTCGGGATGTTCTTCCCGGCCTCGGACATCGCCAGTTTCCCTCCGCCCGACCAGTCCGGCGCTGACGAGAACCGCGGGGTGCTCAACGCAAGGCTCAGCCTGCTCGGCCGATACGTCCTCGGCCCCGCTCCCAGGGTCGCGGTCACGTGCATCGAAGCCCTGGCAAGGCCTGTCTGGCCCAGGAAGGCGCTGGAAAAGAACTTCATCTCGATTTCGCGCGGCAGGGAAATCGACGTCCGGGGCCTCGAATCCTGGCTGGACGAGAGGGGGCTCCGCCGGGTCCCGATTGCGGAATCCCCGGGCGAATGGAGCCGCAGGGGCGCGGTCCTGGACGTATATTCGTTCGCCGCGGTGAGGCCTGTCAGAATCGAGCTGTTCGGCGACACCGTCGAATCCATAAGGGAGTACAATCCGGCCTCCCAGACCTCAATCCGCGAGATTCCGGACTGCGGAATCATCGCGCTGGACGCCGAGAAGTCGTACAGCCCCTCGGCGGACGGCATGCCTCCGACTCTGCTCGACTACCTGGACCCGTCCTGCGCGATTCTGTTCCTGAATCCCGAAGCCATGGAAACCCGGATTAACGAGATTTTCCAGAGGACTGCGGACGCCAAGCTTCCGATTATGTTCGAGAGAATCACCGCCGGCGACTGCGGCCGCGCGAGAATATTCCTCACCCAGATGCCGAAGCCCCAGGGCGCTCCGGGATTCGACTTCAACATAAGCCCGGTCGAGAAGTTCTCCGACATGGCGGGTTCGCTGGCGACGAGAATCGCGGCCCTCGGCGAAAAAAAAAAGAAACGCTCGTCCTGATTTCGCGCACCGCCGCGGAGGCTGCGAGGTTCCTCGAGACGGTTTCTGAAGCCTCGCCGGCCGCCCGGGTATGCATCCGCACGGTTGAGGGCTTCCTCGAAGACGGGTTCGAATTCCCCGAGATAGCCGCCACTTTCCTCCCCATCCACCAGGTCTACGGACGGAGGCCACTGCCGCCGAGGAACGCGCCGTCCACCGCGGAGGCGGCGCCGATTGAAATACCCGAGTTCTCCCCCGGCGATACGGTCGTCCACTCGAACAGGGGCATAGCGGTGTTCCGCGGCATGGAGAAGGCCAGCCCCGCCGGGGTGGAGAAGGAGTACCTCCGGCTCGAATTCCGGGACGGCGCGGACGTTCTCGTGCCGCTCGACAGCGCCGACCTCGTCAGGCGCTACATCGGGGCGGGCGGAATCAAGCCCGGGCTGAGCAGCGCCGCCGGCCGCGAGTGGAGCCAGCGCAAGTCCAGGGTGAGGCAGGCTCTCTCCGGGCTGGCTTCGGAGCTCCTGGAGATGCAGGTCCTGCGCGCGTCCAGGCTTGGAATAGCCTTCCCGCCCGACACGGCGTGGCAGACGGGATTCGAGAACGCCTTCCCCTTCGAGGAGACTCCCGACCAGCTCAGGGCCGCGGGAGACGTGAAGAGGGACATGGAGGACCCGAGGCCCATGGACCGCCTCGTGTGCGGGGACGTCGGGTACGGGAAGACCGAGGTGGCGATGAGGGCGGCCTTCAAGGCCGTCTCCTCCGGAAAGCAGGTCGCCGTCCTCGTGCCGACCACGATACTCGCCGAACAGCATTACGCCACCTTCAGGGAGCGCATGGCGGCCTACCCGATGTTCATCGAAATGGTTTCCAGGTTCCGGACCCCTGTGGAGACGAGGAACATACTCGAGAAGACCGCCCGCGGGGAGGTCGACATCCTCGTCGGGACCCACAGGCTGCTCGGATCGGACGTGGCGTTCAGGGACCTGGGCCTCGTCATCATCGACGAGGAGCAGCGCTTCGGAGTGAGGCACAAGGAGCACCTGAAGAAGCTCAGGTCGACGGTGGACGTGCTCACTCTGACCGCCACTCCCATACCGAGGACTCTCCAGATGAATCTCCTGGGCCTCAAGGACATCTCGAACCTGACCACCCCTCCGCCGGGAAGGCAGTCGATTGAGACCAGGATTGTGCGGTTCGACCCCGGGGTGATTGCGTCGGCGGTCCGCAGGGAAATCGACCGCGAGGGCCAGGTGTTCTTCGTGCACGACAAGGTGGAGAACATAGACGCCCTGTGCAGGAGGCTCAGGGACATCGTCCCCGAAGCGCAGGTCGGCATCGTGCACGGCCAGATGAGGAAGTCGGAAATAAAGTCGTCGATGAAAGCCTTTCTCGACGGCCGGACGCACGTGCTCCTCACGACGACGATAATCGAGTCCGGCGTGGACATCCCGAACACGAACACGATTTTCATCAACAACGCGCACAACTTCGGACTGGCGGACCTGCACCAGCTCCGAGGAAGGGTGGGCCGGATAAGCCGCCAGGCCTACGCCTTCCTCATCCTCCCGGACAGGGTCCCCCTGCGCGAAGTCGCGGAGAAGCGGCTCGCGGCCGTGGTCGAGTACTCCGAGCTCGGATCGGGCTTCAAGATTGCCCTGCGCGACCTCGAAATCCGCGGCGCCGGCGACCTGATAGGCAGGGACCAGAGCGGCCACATCGCATCGGTCGGATACGACATGTATTGCAGGCTTCTGCGCGAGGCGGCCAGGGCGGCCAGGGAACCCGGGTTCAAAATCCGATCGGACGTCAGCTGCGACCTGCCGGTCGACACTGCGGTGCCGGAATCCTACGCCGGATCGCAGGGGCTCAAGCTGTGGCTGCACGTGCGGCTCTCGGAATCCCAGTCCGCCGCGGGCCTGGACAAGGCTCTCGACGAAGCCAGGGACCTGTTCGGCGAGCCGCCGGTGCAGGTGCTGAACCTGGTGAGGATGGCCGGGATTAAGCTCGGGGCCCAGGAAGCGGGGGCGACGTCGGTGTTCACCGGCGACGGGATGGTCTACGCCGAGTTCGAGTCCCGCGGCAGGGCGGACGAGTTCATCCGATCCGCGACTGCGGGGAATTTCAAGGCCAAGCTCTTCGAGGGCGACGTGGTCCTGCTCATCCCCCCGGAGGGGCATAAGACCGGGGAGGGCCTTCTCTCCTATCTCGAATCCGTCTTCCGGGCGCCAGGCCTCCGGGACCGGAGCCCGAAAGGGACGTCCTAGACGGCCGGAATCGAATCTCCTGTTGGCGCAGCCGGCGGCATGATGTAGAATATACGTGCGGGAAAGGCCGGTCCGAGGGCCGCAGTTACTGGGTCCGTCAGGCTTGCGCCCGCGCGGGTTTAGGGAGGTTCAGCCATGATGCGCCGCAGCGCCGTTCTTGCCGCTTTCGTTCTCCTGCTTTTCGCCGCCCAGGGATGCAGGTATCCGTACTACAGGTACCCGGATCAGCGGTACCGCCATACGGCCAGCCAGTATCGATATTACAGCTATTCGCCTGCATCGACTCAGACCCAGGTCACGTACCTGTGCGCGCACGGCTACGCCGACGCGCTGGCGTGCCCGTACTGCAGCCGCAGCTACTACTACTACAGAGCCCCGGTCCGGTCCACTTACGTGTCCCCCTATGACCGCAGGTACCGCTACTCCCGCACTTATCCGAATCGCACCTACGTGGACGACCGGCGCCGCATGCCCCCGCCTCCGCCCCGGGAGAATCATCCCAGGTACCAGAGCAAGCCCGGCACAGGCTCCCGCAACGTCATAACCATACCGGCGCCGCCGATAATACTGCCGCCCGGAGTGCCTCGTCCGGAAAAGAAGAAGTAGGGTGAGCCCCCGGCACTGCGTTCAATCGACTCCGCCCCGCCGCCGCGGCGGGGACCGGGCCGCCGCGGCGGACCTCGCGCGCTTTTGTTGAATATTCCCGCAAGCCCAAGTACCATTCCTCCTCGTCGGGCGCCGGACCCGCCTTCCTCCGGCCAGGCTGCGGTGTTAGCCATGGAAACGGGCAGGATTATCGACGCGAACCTGAACAGGGCCTCAGAAGCCCTCAGGGTCGTGGAGGAATACGCGAGGTTCGCCATCGGCGACGCCGCCGCGACCGCCCGGCTCAGGGCTTTGAGGCACGGCCTGGACGAGTTCGCCGGCGCCGCCGGCGTCTCGCGCGCGGCGCGCCTCCTCGACAGGGACGCGTCCGGCGATCCGGGCCGGCCCGGGGAGTCCGCGCCCGGCGCGTACCCCGGCACGCGCAGCCTTCTCGCAGCCAATTTCTCACGGCTGTTCGAGGCCCTCAGGGTCCTTGCCGAGTATTCGAGGATTGGCAACTCCCTCCTGGCGGCGGCGGTAGCTGAACGGATTCGCTTCGAGGCGTACTCCGCCGAATCCGGGCTCATGCTCGACGAGAGGAGGAGGAGGCTCGCGGACGCGTCCCTTTATTTCATACTGAGCGGGGAGCTCGAGCCGGAGTCGCCCGCCGAGCTCGCTGCCGCATGCGCATCGGGCGGCGCGGACATCGTGCAGCTCAGGGGATTCCGGATTCCGGACCGCGAGCTGGTCGCGCTCGCGAAGGAGGTCCGCGAGGCCGCCGCCGGTGCGGGGGCGCTCTTCGTCATGGACGACCGCGTCGACGTCGCGATGGCTTGCGGAGCGGACGGAGTCCATCTCGGAAGCGCCGACATGGGCATCGCGGACGCGCGCGGAATCGCCGGGTCGAGGCTCCTCATCGGCGCGTCGGCCCGGTCCGCGGAGGAGGCCGCCGCGGCCTTCGCGTCCGGCGCGGACTACGCCGGCATCGGGACGGTTTACCGCTCCGGGCTCAAGCCGGATCGCGGCTCAATCGGGCCCGCGGAGGCCGCCAGGGCCTGCTCCTCCTCGCCCGGACCGGTCTTCCCCATCGGCGGAATCGGGCCCGCGCAGATTCCGGAGCTGGCGGGGCTCGGAATCCGCCGCGCGTGCGTATCGACGGCGCTCATGAAAGCCGGCGATCCCCGCGCCGCGGCCGCCGGGATGAAGGCCCTGCTGCTTCAATCCCGGCTCCGCGCGGGATTCCCAGGCGATTCAGGATTGGAGCCCGATGCCCCCGGTACGAAGTGAAAGGACCGAGGTGTTCCGCTCGGCGGCGGTTCTGGGCGCCATGACCCTGGCGTCGAGAATCCTCGGGATGGCCCGCGACATCATCTGCGCTTCGGTGTTCGGCGCCGGGCTCGTGATGGACGCGTTCACAATCGCGTTCATCATCCCCAACCTGTTCCGCAGGCTCTTCGGAGAAGGAGCCCTCGCCTCGAGCTTCATACCGGTGTACGCGGAGACGCTCGCGAAGGAAGGCGAGGCGCGGGCGCGGGAATTCTCGTCCCGCCTAATCGGCATCCAGGCGCTCGTGCTGGGCGTCCTGGCCGTGCTCGGCGGCGGGGCGGCGCTCCTCGTCCCGGTCCTCCTGGGCCCGGGGCCGGACGGCAAGCTCGGGCTGACCTGCGGTCTCACGGCGTTCATGATCCCCTACATGCCGCTGGTCTGCACCTGCGCGTTCCTGTCCGCCCTGCTCAACGCGCGCAAGAAGTTCGCGCTTCCGGCAGCGGCCCCAATCGTGCTCAACATCCTGTGGATTGCCGGCGCAGTCGCGGCCATTCCCCTGGGAGGCGGATCCAAAGGCGCCTTCATCATGGCCTCGTTCATCCTCGCCGGCGGGATTGCCGAAACCGCGATGCTGTACGTCCCAGCCCTGCAATCGGGGAGAATCGGCGCGCCCAGGCTCGCCCTCTCCGACCCGGCCGTGAAATCCGTGGCTGCCCTCGCCCTCCCCGTGGCATTCGGGCTCGCCATTTTCCAGGTCAACGTCCTGATGGACAACCTCATAGCCGAGATCCTCGTCCCGGGCGACGGCGCGGTCTCCGCGCTCTACTTCGGCAACAGGCTCATGCAATTCCCGCTCGGAGTCGTCGGCGTGGCAATCGCCACGGCCGTGTTCCCTCACCTCGCGGCCCTCGGGGCGAGATCCGACATCTCCGGCCTCAGGCGGATAATGGAACAGTCCCTCAGGAACACCTTCTTCCTCGCAATACCCGCCGGCGCAGGCCTCATGCTCCTGTCGCCGGGAATCGTGTCACTCCTCTTCGGGCACGGGGAATTCTCGCAGAACCCCGACGCCCTCCATCGGACCGCGCTCGTCACTCTCCTGTACGGCGCAGGGCTCCCCGCGTACTGCGGGCTCCAGGTGGCAACCAGGGGCTTCTACTCCCTGAAGGATACCAGGACGCCCCTTTGGATATCGACGGCCATGGTGCTCGTGAACCTCGCAGGCAACCTCGCCCTCGTCTTCCCGATGCGGGAGGCCGGTCTCGCCCTCTCGACCGCGGCCACGGCCTGGCTGAATTTCTTCATCTGCCTCGTGTTCCTGGGGAAGAAGGTCGAGGCGCCGTGGATTCGGATTTTCCTGCGCGGCGCCGCGAGGCCCGCGGCTGCGTCGATTCTGATGTGCGCGGCCGCCTACGGCGTGAACCTCCTCGCCGAAGGCCTGCCCTTCCCAGGCAAGGCCGTGACCGCCGCCGCGGTCCTCTCGGCAGTCGCCGCCGGGGCCCTGGTCTACATGGCCGCCGCGTACGCAACCGGCGACCAGAGCCTCAGGCAGTGGGCCGCCGCCCTGGCCTCGAGGAGGAGGCGCCCTGCGGACGAGGCCGCCGCCGCGCCAATCATCGTGAGCGCATGCCTCATGGGAAGGCCCTGCCGCTGGGACGGAAAGGCGGCGCCGAGCGCCCGGGTCGCGGCCGCGGCGGCCGGCGTGGAGGCGATTGAAATCTGCCCGGAGGTCGACGGCGGACTCGGCGTGCCCAGGCCGAGGGCCGTAATGCTGGGCGGGACCGGTTGCGATGTCGCGGAGGGCCGGGCCAGAATCGTCTTCAAGGACACCGGCCAGGACGTCACCGAGGCCTTCCTCAAGGGCGCGAGGGAGGCTGAGCGCACAGCCAGGGAGCGCGGCGTGAAGCTCGCGTATCTCAAGAGCAGAAGCCCCTCCTGCGGCGTGGGAAAGGTGTCGATAGACGGCGAAATTGTCCCGGGAGACGGCGTGGCCGCATGGCTCCTGATGAAACTCGGCGTCGAGTGCCGCGAGGTCGATGCGGACCCCGGCCCCCCCGGGCAGGGCGGGACCGGCGGGGCCCCGGACCCCCGGGAGGGGTTGCGCGGCGCATGAAAGCCCGCATCCGCGCGCGCGCCGGGGCGTTGAAAATCCTTGCCAGATCCGCCGATGCTGGTACAATCCGAAGCTCGGAGCCGGCACAACTGTTTTCCGAGGAGGCAATCAATGGCCGACGTCATGCTCGAAGAAGCTTTCGTGGCAAGCACCGGCAGGACCTACAGGATCACGATGGGCGAAGCCTCGCCCAAGGGCGAGGACATCGCCTTCACCTATTCCGCCGCCCCGAACGACGGAGGCAAGGTCTTCATATTCGAGGCCGTGGTCACGAAGGTGCTCATGGAGAAGCTCGGGTTCAACAAGGCGGACGCCGAGCATCTGAAGAAAATCCGGAAGATTACGGCCTTCAAGGGCCTCGAAGACCTCGCGAAGAGGCTCAACGGCGGACACGACGAGAACTTCGACAACCTGCCCTACATAAAGATGTTCACCCTGCGCGACAAGCCTTCGTTCGAGAAGTTCATGTGAGATGATCCGTCCTGTTCAGGGCCTCTATGACCCATCCCCCCCGGCCGCTCGAGAAAACGCTTATCGAGCAAGTGTCCACGGAGACGTTCCAGAATCTCTCCGGCCCGAGCCCGAGCAGCCCCAGAAGGAGAATCCTGCACGTGACGTTGTGCGACACCAGGCCCACCGGCCCTTGCGGACGCGTCGAGAGGATGTCCTCGAGGCCGGCCCGCACCCGCGCCGCGAATTCCACGAGCGGCTCGCCGCCGGGGGAGACGAACTCGGCAGGTTTCTGCTCGTAGACCGCGTACAGTTCGGGCCACATCGACTTCACCTCGCTCCTGAGCCTGCCCGACCACAGGCCGAAGTCGAAGTCCATGAGTCCCGGATGCGCCGACACCGCGGCGCCGGTCGCCGCGCCGATTGCCCGCGCCGTCTCCATGGCCCTCGAGAGCGTGGAGGAATAAATCATCCCGATCCCGGCTCCCTTCAGCGCCTGGCCCGTGCGCCGCGCCTGCTCCCTGCCAGAATCGTCCAGGGGAACGTCTGCATGCCCCCTGAGCCTGTCCTCTTTGTTCGATGCCGTGTTCCCGTGCCGCACCAGATAGAATCGTGTCATAAGGGGGTCAGACCTTGATTATTGAGCTAAGCCTTCATGAAAGCCCTGGTTTTCCCGCTATTCCGGGTTATGCTCATATAGATGTCCAGGCCATTGAGAGTCGAATTCCCAGGCTGCCATTACCATATCTTTGCGCGCAGCAATGATCGCAAGGAGATTTTCCTGTCCGATGGCGACTACATGGCCTTCCTGAAAATCCTTTCAGAAACCTGCAGACTCTTCTCCTTCACGCTATTCGCGTACGTCCTCATGCCGAACCACTATCATCTACTAATCAGAACCGGGAAAGTCAACCTTTCAAGAGCCATGCAATGGCTCGGGACGACGTTCACACGAAGGTACAACCTCCACCACAAGAGGAACGGTCATCTCTTCCAGGGGCGTTTCAAGAGCATAGTTGTCCAGGAGGATTCTTATTTCCTTCGTCTGTCATGTTACATCCATAGGAATCCTCTGCGAGCAAGGCTGGCTGACAGCATCGAGAATTATCGATGGAGTTCCTACCCGTATTACGTGGGCAGACAGAAGCCTCCTGTCGAGCTTGATACGAATTTCATCCTATCGATGGTCGGAGGATCCGACCCTAAGAGCGAATACCGTCGCATCGTCTCGAACTTCGCCAGGGAAGAGAAATACATTTGGGACGATTTACGCTGCGGATTCATTCTGGGATCCGAGGAGTTCGTGAACCGCATCAAATCCAGCATTCTCCCGAAAACAGCCAATCCCGATCAGCCGCAGCTGAATGCAATCCTGAAGGACGTGAATCCGGCTGTCCTGGCAGAAAAAGCCGCTGGCCTTCTCGGGTGTCTTTTAGTCGACCTTGAAAAAGGCATTCGGATTAAGCGTAAATATGTCTTATCAAGAGACTTGATTCTTTGCTTTCTCAAGGATACTGGTTTCTACACGAATGCGGAGATTGGCGAGGTCTTCGGCCTTTCATATTCGGCGGTTAGCTTGCAGGTCGGACTCATGAAACGACGATTGACGGAAGACGAGTCTGCCTGCGAAAAGCTCCGGAACCTTAACTCAATAATCAAGGTCTGACCCCCTATGAGGGATCTTGCGCTCAGGAACGGCGTGGTCATAAAGGCGGCGGAGCTCGAGATGAGGTTCTCGAGGTCCTCGGGGCCCGGAGGCCAGAACGTCAACAAGCTCAACACGAAGGCCATGCTCAGGTTCCACCCGGCCTCGTCGGCGTCGCTCACCGCTGCCCAGAAGGAGGCCGTCTCGCGCAAGCTCGCCCCGGCCCTCACCGAATCGGGCGAAATCATCGTCTTCTCTGACAAGACCAGGTCCAGGGCCATGAACGCCGGCGACGCGCTGGCCAAGCTCGGAAGGATGCTGGAATCGGCCCTCAGGACGAGGACGAGGCGGGTGCCCACGAGGCCGACGGCCTCCGCCGGGAAGAGGAGGCTCGAATCCAAGAGCATCCGCGGCCGCAGAAAGAAGCTCCGGGCAAGACCTGTGGAGGGTGAGGATTGACGCCGCGGCCGCGCCTCCTGCGCGATTCCGGCTGCCGGCACGCATGAATGCCGAGCCCTTCCGCGATCAATGCCCCTGTTTAATCTCGTACGTGGTTATGCTTTCCACGTAGTCGAGCCATTCCTTCTCGAGCGCCGAGAAATCCTCTATCCCGAAGCACTGCTTGAAGGTGGCTCCGCCGCGGTACGTGACCTTGCGCTCCATCTCCTTCCTGAAGTAATCGTTCATCTTCGGGGCGTACTCCGGCTTGCCCTTGTAGCAGAAGAAGAAGAACGACGGGGCCTGGCAGTATATGAGCCCGCCGAAGAGAGCCTGCAGCATCGTCGACTGGTCCGCAGGCAGGTCCTTGGGATCCGGCCCGCCCGCCTTCACCCAGTTCCTCTTTATGATTTCGGTCGTCTGCGGCATGAAGACGCACTGGACCATCTGCTCCAGGCTCATGGCGAAGGGCTTGGTCACGCCGAAGGCCCTCGTCTCCTGGAACTTCTCGGGGTACCTCGCCATGTAGAACCCCCTGAGTCTTCCGTACTTCATCTTGTGGGCGGGGGTGAAGGAGTACGACCCGTCGGGGTTCTGGGTCTCCCGAATCTGCCCCACGTATTCGGCGCATCCTTCGTTGAACCAGTGGGAGAGAATCGCCTCCTGCCCGGAATTGTTCTGGCTGAAATAGAAAAGGATCTGGTGCGTCGCCTCGTGGAAGAGGGTGGAATCGTCCTCCTCCTTGTTGTACACGCTCCCGCCCCTGCCGTTGTTCATCACGATGAATCCGGTGATCCTGTGGAAGTAGGCCGCCGCGCCGGGCGGCAGGTCCATCCCCGCCTCCTTGTTGTACGTCTCGAAGGCCTCCCTGTCCTCCAGGCTCACGACGACGAGGGGGATGTCCTTGGGCGGGCTGTATCCCATGGGCTCCATGAAGGTCCTGTTCATGAAATCGTAGACGTGCTTCAGCGCGAACATCTTTTCCGCCTGGAGCTGCACGGCCTCCGCGGACCTGTACGGGTTCCTGCCCTTCTCGCCCACGTGCTCGAAGATGATGTAGGGGTATTTCGGATCGCGTTCGGGCCTCGCGAACTGGAGCCTCGAAAAGCCCTTCATGGAGTCTATCTTCTTCTGAATTTCCACGAGCCTCGCGTAGAAGGGGTCCGACTTCCTCCGCGCGAGCTCCTCACGCGCAGACCGGATCGCCTCCTGCTCCCTAGCCTGCGCTTTCTTGAGATCCTCCGGGGAAAGCCATGATCCCGCGAGCTTCAGGAGGTCGCCCAGAAGGCTCGGATCGTCCTTGAGATCCTGCTCGATTTCCGGGAGGGAATATCTGCCGTAGCCGAGCTTGAGATAGACCTTCTCGGCGTCCGCCTCCTCCTCCAGGGCCAGGTCAAGCGCTTTCCTGAAGCCGTCCTTCGCCTCATCCTTCAGCCCGAGCTCCTCGGCCAGGCATCCCGCCCTGAACCACTGCTCCCAAGTCTCGGCCTCGGAGACGAGACGCCCGTAGCGTTCCCGCTTCTCGGCCTCCTCCCTGGCAGCGCGGTTCTTCGGCGATTCCGATTTGCCCTCCCCCTTGCCCGGTTCGTCCGGCGCCTTCTTCCCGTCCTTCCCGCCCAGGGCCAGAACCAGGACCACGGCCAGGGCCGCCGCCAGGACCAGGGCTCCCCCGGCAATCAGCGGGACCGGGATGCCGCCCTTCTTCGAACCCCCGGCCGCGCCGCCAGCGCCCGGCCTGCGGGGCTGCTTCCTGCCTGCCGCCCGGGCTCCCGCGCCCGTTCCTCCGCCCTTGCGCGGCCCGCCGCGGCCGGCCGCCTGCGGCTCTTTCTCCCTTTCCTTCACCGGCTCCGTGTCTTCCTCTTCATCGGGTTCTTCCGGTTCCTCCTCCCTCTCCCCGGCGGGCGGGGCGGCCTTCTGGGCGCCTGCGGCCTTCGGCTTCGCCGGTCCAGCGGCGCCCTCAGGGCCCGATCCTGCGCCGGGCACGCCGAACACGGTCTTGCATGCGGAACATCTCACCTTCTTTCCCGCGAGATTCCCCGGGACCCCGAGAACGGTCCCGCATTCCGGACACGGCACCTGAATCTTGTCCACGGTCCCTCCGAAACGCCCAACGCCTGGCGATGCCGCCGCCGCCCCCCGATCGGGCGGATCCGGATATCATACCCGCTCCGGAAAGGAATTACAGGGCCGGAGCCGCAGGCGGCGGGGATCCCCGGCAAACCAAGACTCCGGACGAGCGTTCAACCAATCGGCAGGGATCAGGTTCCGCGCTGCCGATCGCGCCCGCGATGCCTCTGGCGCAGCGGACGGACAGCCTGTAGACTCGTTGCCGGATATTCCGGTTTGAGGAAAGCCGAATGCTCCGAACTCTTGCCCTGTCCGCCGCCGTCCTGCTGCCGGTCCTTGCAGGATGCGTCACGGTGGACGAGGATCAGAAGGACAGCCCCGCGCCGCCCGGCCCGGCGTCCGAGGCGGAAGAATACACCGTCGCCTCGGTCCTTTCCGGCGACCTAATCCAGCTTGCCGGCGGCGAGACCGTCCGGTACGCGGGCCTCAGGGCCCCTGCGGAAGGCGAGGACTTCTTCGCCGAGGCCAGGGCCGCGAACGAAAGGCTCGTGTTCGGCAAGGACGTGAGGATCAAGGTCGTTTTCGTGGAAGACCGGCAGGACGAGAGCGGCCGGCGCTACGCCCACGTGTACACGCCCGGGGCGGCGCTCAAGCTCATGACCTGGGTCAATGCCGAGCTCCTCGAGGGAGGGTGGGGCAGACTGGACTACAAGGCGCTGTCGGGCAAGTTCGAGCAGCGCTTCGAGGAGCGGGAGGGCGCGGCAAGGGCGGGCGGCAGGGGGATCTGGAAGATTCGCGGATGAAAACCCTCTACTGGTACGTTCTTCGCGGTTTCCTCTCGTCCTGGCTCATCTGCCTCCTCAGCATCGTCGGTCTTTTCATCGTCGTCGACCTCTCCGCGAGGCTCGGCGATTTCGTCCAGGCCCAGCGGCCCGACCTGCCGGCGTACATCCTGAGCTACTACCTGTTCAACATCCCGCTCATCTTCGGGAAGGTCTCGCCCCTAATCACCGTCCTGGCGGCAATTTCGGTGATGACGAAGATGAAGAAGAGCAACGAGCTCACGCCCGTGACGGCCTCGGGCATCAGCATCCAGAACATCCTGGCCCCGGTCATCGTGTTCGCCGGGCTCATGTCCTTCGCAGGCCTCGCGATGGAGGAGTGGGTCTTCCCGGCGTTTTCGCGCATGCTCAGGGAGCGCGACCTTTCGGTCGGCTGGCAGTCGTCGCAGTTCTACAGCATTGTGAGGGACAGGGACAACGGCATGCTGTTCTTCATCGTGCACTACCGGCCTTCGCAGCAGCTCATGGAAAACGCCTACATCTCGCGCTTGGACCCGCGGCTCCGCGAGACCGAGCACATCTATGCGAAAAGGGCGAGGTTCGACAAGGGCCTGGAGTCCTGGGTCCTCGAGGAAGGCCATGTCCAGCGATTCGACGAGAAGGGATTCAGGACCGGGGACGGCAAGCCGGAGAAATTCGAGAGCAAGGTCCTCGAAGGCACGACGATTCTGCCTTTCGACGTGGAGAAGGGGGGCGACAGCGGCGGCGTCCGGCCTTTATCGGACCTTTACGCGCTGTGGCGGCACGACCCGCAGATGACGGGGCTCGGCGTCAGGTTCCACTTCCGGGCGGCGTTCCCCTTCGCGAATCTCGTGCTCCTGCTGGTCGCCCTGCCCTTCACGCTCCGCTCGAGGTCGCAGTCCTTCTTCCTCGGCGCCCTGCTCAGCGCGGCGGTGGTGGCGGCGTTCTTCGGCTTCGGCTATGTCTTCATGAAGCTCGGCGACGCCGGCATCATTCCGCCCATATTCGCCGGGTGGATTCCGCTCGCGTTCTTCGGATCCGCGGGCTCGGTGCTCTTCAGGCTCATCCCCACGTGAGCTGAGGCCCGGCATTGCGCGCACCGCAGGGCCCGGCCGCGATGCCGGAATCGGGACCCCGCCGCCGCATGCGGCCCGGGCCTCGCGGCGGCGCGCAGGGCGCGCGGATTCGGATTTCCTTCAAGCCCGGATTCGGAATCCGTTCCGGGGAGTCACTTCTTGTCCTTGC
>JBFZBV010000210.1:0-3110 GCA_041308285.1 Planctomycetota bacterium
GTTAACCGGCTTCGACGAGAACGCACCGATTTGCGCCCGGTTGTATTCGCCGACCTTCGCCCGCAGCAGTTCGATGTCGTCCATTTGAAGAGCTAATCGATGGATTCGGGAATCACCGCAATATGTCCTTTATCATCATAAAGCAGCGCAGGGCCGAATGCAATGGATTTGGGTTCCCCCCCGGGTTATCATTGCTCCTTGTTCGCAGGAGGTTCCGGCCGTGGAATCGAGGTGGACGATGAAATTTCTGGCAGCTGCTGTCCTAGCCCTGTCCTTTTGCGGATGCTCGGGCGCCCTCGGCCCGGATGATCTCAAGAGCAGCGGCATGGAGGGGATAGTCCTCAAGAAAACCGAATCCGGCGGGGATTTCTTCCTGCACGTCCGCCTGCCGTCGGGCGATCAGGAGACCTACAAGGTCACAGGCGAGGCTTACAGGCTCGTCGGAGAAGGCGACAGCCTCCCGGTTTCGGAGTCATTGACCAGCGGAGGCCCCGAGGAGATTGACGAGGAGTCCGCGCGGGAGGGCGACTCAAGGGCGTTCACGAAGGAAAACGAGGAGCCCGGGGGCGACTAGCCTCAGGCCTGGTAGAGCAGATAGATTGCGTGCCTGAAAAAGGTCACGACCACGCCGTCGCCCACGTCAAGCCCGAATTCGTACTGGCCCCACCAGGCCAGGACTCCGTTGAACGTGTCTCCCTCGTAGGTCTTAATCATCACCCGTGCCTTGGCCATGAGCAGGCGCTGCAGCTTTTCGTTCTTTATCATGCGTCTCTCTATGACTTTCCTCGGGGGCTTCAGGCTTTTCGCCTTGAGATCCGCGTCGACAATCAGCCGTTCCGACACGAACCTGGAGAATGCCGGCGGATATCCGTACTTCGCCGTGAGCTTCAGGTGCTCGGTTTCCTTGGTGGGCTTCTTGGTCTTGGGCGTCTTCCGGAAATTGAACGAGTAGGGCTGCACGTCCAGGACGCGGCCTGTCATGGATTTGCCGCCAATCAACTGCAGCTCGATTTCCTCTCCCGAGTCCTTGGCGTCGACGAGGCACGACCTGTGCCGATTGGCTTCGAGGTTCCGCCTGAGTTCGTTGCGGAGTACGGCCTTTTCGAGCGGCAGGTTCCCTGCGAGGACGTTGCCCGCGAGCGATCTGGACAGCCTGTATTCAGCCGCGAGGTCGTCGATGCGCGACTTCGGCGGCGCAGTCTTGAATTTCTTTACGGAGACCGTGGTCCCGCGCGCGGCGATCTCGAACGCGTCGTCGAAGGGGATGCCCATCTTCTTCTGGAGATCAAGCGCCTTGTTGTAGACCTGCCGTTCGATTTGGTTCATGGGAGGAAGCTGTCTGCGTCCTTCCCCGGCGCCGCCGCCACCGGCCCCCTTCCCCCTGTCCCTGGACGGCCCGAACCCCTTCCTCTTGCCCCTGAACCTGGGCGGTCCCTGCTTTGAGAACCCCGGCTTCTTCTTGTAGAATTTTCTCATGATGCAGGCGAGGTCCAAAAACAGTCAAACGGATGCCAGAACTTTCCTTAGATTCCCCGCACATCCTCATGACCGCGGATAAATGCGTGGAACGGCCCTTCCCCACTCAGTAGATTATTATCCGACCGGGCTGGGTGCCCGTCAACATCAATCGCCGTCCAATCGCTGGTGCATGCATGGAGAAAGAACGGGAATCCGGCTCCTCGGACTGGTCAGGAGAGGACGCGCGGTTGATGCAACTCTCTTCCGCCGGGGATCTTGAAGCGTTTTCCGCGATTGTCTCCAGATATCAGGGCCGCCTTCTGAACTATTTCGCCCGGATGTGCGCTTCCATTGAGGATGCCGAGGATCTCGTTCAGGAGACTTTCGTGAGGCTTTTCAACTACAGGTCGAGATACAGGCCGATTGCCGGATTCCCCTCCTTCCTTTTCACGCTCGCGAGGCACGCAAGGCTCGACATGCTGAGGAGGTCCGCCAGGAATCCTGCCAGTTCGGCCGCGGAAATCGGCGACGATGCGGATTTGCCGTCCGGCGACAGGACCCCGGACGACTGCATCGACGTCAAGTCCGCAGTCGACGGGCTGTCCGAAAAACTGAGGGAGACCGTCGCGCTCACGGTATACGCCGGGCTTTCCTACCCCGAGGCCGCCGAGGTCCTCGGCGTCCCGGCCGGGACCGTAAAGTCGCGGATGTTCGCGGCGTTCGAGAAGCTGAGGGAAGTGCTTTTGAAAGGCGGCTTCAATGCCTGAGCCCTGCAATCGCTGCCCGCGCACCGAGGATCTCCCGGCCCTGGTGCAGGGGGAACTCGGGCCGAAGGAGGCGGCTCTGACTGCGTCCCACGCCGAAGCCTGCCCGATATGCAGGAAGGCGCTGGCCGATTACAGGATTGTTCTAGCGGCAATCTCAAGGGACAGAATCCCGTCGCCCTGCCAAGGGCTCCGCTCGGCGGTCATGGCCTCGGTCGGATCAGTCCATGCGGGGCCGTCCCGCGGAACTGCGGCCGCGGCCGCGGCCGCGGCGGTTCTCGTCATCGTCCTCGCGGCGGCCGCCTGGAATCAGGCCCCTACCCCAGCGGAACCCTCAGCGGTCCGGGACGACGAAGCGCCTCGATTCTCGCGCGAGCAGGAGACTCTCGGCAGGGCGCTTGACTGGCTCTCGCAGGCGCAGGACCCGGAAGGATCCTTCAACCCCGTTCGATTCGGCGGCGAGGAGGTCTTCGCAGTCGGGCTCACGGGGCTTGCGCTCCTCGCTTTCCTCGGGGCGGAGGAGAACCCGTTCCTCGGGCCGCACTCCGACACCATCGTCAGAGTCCTGAGATTCCTCAGGAAGACCTCGCGCGACGACGGCTGCCTCTCCTCCCCGGGGCAGCACCTCGTGTACAACCAGGCCCTCGGCGCCATGGCGCTGTGCGAGGCGGCCGGCCACCCCATGTCGCGCGTTTCTCCGGAGGAAGCCCTCAAACCCCTCCGTTATCTGGGCAGTCTGCAGCGCGACACGGGCGGATTCGGAAGCGACTCCCTCACCTCGCTCCCCAACAGCTGCGCGTCCACATGGGCGATTCTCGCGCTCAGGAGAGGGAACTGCAGGGAGCTCGCCGAGTTCGACGAGGCGGCATCGAGAGCGAGATCGGAAGA
>JBFZBV010000211.1:0-3441 GCA_041308285.1 Planctomycetota bacterium
CCGGGTCCAGCGGCGTTGTCGCGTTGTGGTCCAGGTAGATTCTCTGCATCGTATTTTCCTGAATAAGCCTTCTTTTCCCGGGCCGCGCCGTCTCCTGGGCCGCCGCGGGACGCCAAATCCCGTTCAGCCGGCCGGTCCGGCTTCATCCCCTTCACGGTCCCGGCGCCTGGCCGCCGCGCAGGGTCCCCGCAGGGCCTTCAGCGCCCCGCGGGCGCCCTGATTTCGTCGAATCCGGCGTATCCGGCGAGCGCCGCCGGCAGCGCCACGGATCCGTCCTCCCTCTGGTGGTTCTCGAGAACCGAGAGAATCGCCCTGCTCACGGCGACCGCCGTGCCGTTGAGCGTGTGGACGAGGCGCGTCCCCTTCCCCCCGGGCGCCTTCTGCCTGATTTTGAGCCTCCTCGCCTGGTAGTCGGTGCAGTTCGAGGCGGACGTGACTTCCCCCCATTCCCCCGCCTGCCCCCGGCCGGGCATCCAGGCCTCTATGTCGTACTTCCTCGCCGCCGGCCCGCCCAGTTCAGCCGTGCAGCAGTCCACGACCCTGTACGGGATTCCGAGCCCGCTGAAAATCCTCTCCTCGATCGCGACGAGCTCCTCGAGCACGGCGTCCGAGCCCTCGGGATCGCAGAAGACGAACATCTCCACCTTTGTGAACTGATGGACCCTGTACAGGCCCCTGGAGGCCTTCCCGTAGGCTCCCGCCTCGGTCCTGAAGCAGTGCGACAGGCCCCCGAGCCTGACGGGCAGGGACGGAAGGACCTGGTCCGCCATCATGCCCCCGAGGGTAATCTCCGCGGTGCCGATGAGGGAAAGGCCCGCGCCTTCCACCGAGAACACCTGGGTCTCCGGTCCGCGGGGACTGAAACCAATCCCGTCGAGGATTTCGTCCTTCGCGAGGTCGGGAGTGGCGCAGAGGGTGAACCCCTCGCCGGCAAGGACGTCGAGGGCGTACCTGACGAGGGCCAGCTCCAGGATGACCCCCTTGTTCCTGAGGAAATAGAAGTTCTTCCCGGCGACCTTGGTGCCCGAGTCGAAGTCGAGGATGTCCAGCATCGCGCCCAGTTCCACGTGGTCGCGGGGCTTGAAATCGAACTTCGCGGGCGTTCCCCAGGACCTGACCACGCGATTGTCCTGCTCGCCGGCCCCCACGGGCACGCCGGGCCGGGACATGTTGGGTATGCCGCGGAGCAGGGCGAAGATCTTCGACTCGACGGATTCGAGCTCCTTCTCCGCGATTGCGAGCTCCTCGCGGAGCCTCTTCCCTTCCTCCTTGAGCCCGGCCTTGCGCGCCTCGTCGATGCCGGACCCGCCGGACTTCCCCAATTCCTTCTGCCTGCGCCTCGTCTCCTCGGTCCCGGCTATGAGAGCCGACCTCTGCGCCGAGAGATCCCTGAGCGGTGACAGGTCGCAGTTCGCCCGCCGGTTGCGGCAGTTCTCCTCGACCGCCTCGAGGTTATTAATCACGAATTTCAAGTCAAGCATCGGTCCATCCTGAAATCGCCCGACCGCAAGCCGGTCAGGAGGAACTCGGTGAAAGCGGCGGCCGGGCCCGTGCCGGGCCCGCTTCTCGGCGTCACGACGCAGATGCTCCGCCGGATGTCCACGCCCTTCAGATTCAGCACGGCGAGCCGCCCCTGCCCGGGCTCTCCCCGGAGAGACCTTTCCGAAACGAAGGCCACGCCCAGCCCTTCCGCCACTGCCTGCTTGACGGCCTCGGTGCTCCCCAGGGTGCAGACAACGTCGAGATCAGAGGGGTTCACGCCTGCGGCGCGCAGGGCCTTCTCGTACTCCATCCTCGACCCCGACCCCTCCTCCCTCTGGATGAACTTCTCCCTGCACAGGTCCGCAAGCCTGACCGTCCGGCGCCGGACCAGGGGGTGGTCCGGCCGGGCGATGGGCACAATCCGGTCCTCCGCCGCAGTCTCCGAGGAAATCCGCGGATCCGTGACGTCCGACCCCGTCACTCCGACGTCAATCTCGCCCTTCTTGATCCTGGCCACGACCTCCTCGGTGTCCCAGACGCGCACGGTCACACGAACCGCCGGATACTTCCGGTTGAAGCCGGCGAGCGCCGCGGGGACGATGTATGTCCCGGGTATGGAGCTGCACCCGACGACCAGGGGGCCGGACACCGTGCCCGAGACGGACGCGATCGCCTCGGAGGCCTTCTCCCTGAGCAGCGCAATCTTCTCCGCGTAGCCCAGGAAGACCCGGCCGCCCTCGGTGAGCCTGAGCCGCTTCGTCGACCTGTCGATGAGCGCCGTGCCGAGCGTTTCCTCGAGGTTCTGCACGTGCTGGCTCACGGCAGGCTGGGAAAGGCCGAGCGTCCGCGCGGCGTCCGAGAAGCTCCCGGACCTTACGAGTTCCCTGAACACGAGGAGCTGCTGGAAGCTGAACTCATCGCAGGATTTCGAGCGCATCCGTCGCCTCCACTCCGCGGCCGCCCCCCGAAGGCGCCGCGCTCCCCGGCCGGCCGGAGGCGGAACGCGCCCGGAGCCGGGCCGGGAGGGGAATTATAGTATATCCGCCCTCAGGGCGGAAGCCGGGCCGTTCATCTCGAGGCGGCGGACCAGACCGCTTCCGCCGCCCAGAGTGCTGCGCGCCTCAGCGGCCTCGGCAGCGCGCCTCTCAGCATGCGCGCGAGCCAGGGAGAAGCGGCCGAGGCGGCCAGGCTCAGGAACCGGAACCTTGCGGTCTCGAAGGAGACCCTCCTGCCGTCCCTCTCGACGGCGACGACCACGCCCAGAATCGCGCCGGCATCGATATTCTGGCATGCGGAATCCACTCCGTCGCCCTTGAGCACCGCGCCGCCCGCCTGCATCCGGATGAGCCTGTGCGCCACGAGGCCGCCGCCGGCCCTGAAGAGCACTATGTCGCCCCTCCGTGCCGGCCGCCTGCGCTTCCCGACCAGGATGAAATCGCCCCGGCGGAGCACCGGCTCCATGCTCCCCCCCGCGAACGCGATTCGCAGGACATATCCCCTGGCGAGGAGCTCCTCCGCCATGCCCGGGACTTCGGGCAGGTCGACGACCGCCTTGGGGCGGCCGGCAGGTCCGGCCGGATTCCACACCGACGCCATGAGACGCGGCCTTTCAGTTCCCGGGTCTTCCGGGGGATGAACGCGCCGGGAGCCGGCGGCTTCCGGAACCCGCGCCGGCGGCACCGGGCGGGCGGCCGGCCGGCCCCCGGGAGCCCAGTTTGACATATATGCCTTGAAACGGCTATACTTGTGTGTTTCCGGTGGACGGAGGCAATGCAACCCCGTGGAAACCAGGGAGTTGAGTACGGCGGCCGGCAGGGAAATCCCGCAGGCGGACGAATCCGGGGCGAAAATCCTTTTCGGCAGATACAAATCCCTCGAAATCGTCTCGAGGGGCGGCATGGGGACCGTGCACAAGGCGCTGGACCTCGAGCTGAACCGCCTCGTCGCCCTCAAGGTCCT
>JBFZBV010000212.1:0-2631 GCA_041308285.1 Planctomycetota bacterium
CGCGGACGCGGAAGTGGAGGGGTTCAGAAAAGCAGGATACGAGGGGCCGGTCTTCGTGGCGCCCAACGGAGTGGACCCGAAGGAATTCGAGAGCATGCCTGATTCTGCCGAAGCAGAGCGCATCTGGCCGGCGCTTGCAGGCAAGCGCGTGGTCCTGTTCATGTCGCGACTCAGCCCGGAGAAAGGCCTGGACCGGTTCGTGCCGGCGTGGGGGGATTTCAAGAGAAAGCATTCCGGTCTTGACGCGGTACTCGTTCTCGCGGGCCCTGACGACAGGGGCTATCGCGCGAAGGTCGAGGAGATGGTCGACCAGGAGGGCGTCAGAAGTAGCGTGTTCATGGCCGGCATGGTGCTGGGGCGAGGTAAATTTGCCCTTATGTCCCGCGCGGACCTTTTCGTGCTGCCTTCCTACAGCGAAGGCTTCAGCAACGCGCTCCTGGAGAACCTTGCAGCGGGGTACCCAGCCCTGATTACGCCGGGGTGCTACTTCCCGGAGGCGGCGGAGGCAGGGGCCGGGTTGTGCGTGGAACCTCATCGCGAAGCTCTTGCAGGGGCTCTGGAGAAGCTTTTGAGCATGCCCCACGACGAACTTCGAAAGATGGGCGGCATCGGCAGGCGCCTGGTACTCGGCAAGTACACGTGGGACGCGGCTGCCCGGAAAATCGCGGCGGTCTACAAGGCAATTGTTGAAGATAAGGGAATCCCAGTGCATCCTGAGCCCATGCAGCTTCCTACACGGGGAAACTAAATTGCGGTTGAATTTGAAGCATTGTAGTTGCTTCGTCGCGCTGTGCACTCATTGCATTGACAAACAATAGAGTGACTTTTTTTCCGAAGTCTGCATTCACAAAGGCTCGATGAAGAAAGTTCTGATTTTGCATAACATCTTCCACCCGGACTCGGGCGTGAGCGCGGGGCACTACACCGAGCTTGCGCTAGGCCTGCGCCGGAGGGGCTGGGACGTGACGGTTCTCGCGACCAACAGGGAGTACCGGGATGCGGGAAAGGTCTTTCCGGCCAGGGAAGTGTGGAACGGGATTGGAATCATCCGCGTGAACAGACCGATGCTGGACATGGACAATCCTGTCCAGAGGATGCTCATGTCCCTGGACACGATTTGCAGATGGTCCGCGGAAATGAAAAGGCTCGAATCCTTCGACGCGATTCTAATCGGGTCCAATCCTCCCTTCGCGCCCCTGCTGTCGATTCCCGCAAGGATCATGCACCGCGGCGCGAAGATAGTCCACTGGTGCTTCGACGTGTATCCGGACGCCATCGAGGCGGACAGGTTGAGCACGGCCCTCAAGCCGCTTGCCTGGATTTCCCGCAAGGCCATGGAAATGGCATACGGGCGATTCGACACGATTGTGGACCTTGGCCCCTGCATGCGGAGCCGGATGCGCGCTGGACCGGACACCAAGCGGGCAACCCTCGAGCCGTGGGCGTTCGCAGAGCCTGCCGAGTTCGTTCCTGTGAACATGGGAAAGAAACGGAACTCCTTCGGTACGGATGGGCTTGTGGTGCTGTATTCGGGCACCATGGGCCGGGCGCACGAGCACAGGAACCTGCTCGGCCTGGCGCGCGAGTGCAGGAAGCGTGGAGTAGCCGCGAAGTTCGTGTTCGCGTGCAGGGACGGCCGGGACGGCGTCTTGAAACGCGATCTCAGGGCGGAAGACACGAACATCTCGGTAACGGAGTTCGTGCCGGAAGACAGGCTGAAGGACCACCTCTGCAGCGCCGACGTCCACATGATGAGCTTAAAGCCCGCGTGGACCGGCATTTCCGTGCCCTCCAAGTTCTTCGGATCGCTTGCAACAGGGCGGCCGATTATCTATGATGGTTTGCTTGCTTCCGACATCGGCTGCACAATCGCGAGGGAACAAGTGGGGATGGTGCTGGACAGCGGGAGCCTGAATCATGTCGTCGATTGGCTGTCGAGCCTGTCAGGGGATGCGGGCATGCTGAATATGCTGCAGAGAAAGGCCTTCGAACTGTACAGAAGGTCGTTCTCGAGGGAGAGCATCATCGACAGGCTGGAGAAGGAACTTACGTTTTCTAGGTCCTGACGATGGCGAAAGTACTGGTAAACGGCGCAGGGGGGTTCATCGGCGGCCACCTGGCGAAGAAGCTCAAGAAACAGGGGCACTGGGTGCGCGGGGTGGACCTCAAGCGCAACGAGTTCAGCAAGAGCCCGGCGGACGAGTTCGTAGTCGGCGATCTCAGGGACCCCAAGGTGGCTCAGAAAGCCGTGTCCGGCGTGGACGAGGTCTACCAGCTCGCGGCGGACATGGGCGGAGCCGGGTACATCTTCACGGGCCAGCACGACGCGGACGTCATGCACAACTCGGCCCTCATCAACCTCAACACCGTCCGTGCCGCGCAGAAGGCCGGGGTGAAGAAGATTTTCTACTCGTCTTCCGCCTGCATATACCCCTCCTTCAACCAGATCGACCCGGACAATCCCAACTGCTCCGAGGCATCAGCATACCCGGCGCAGCCCGACAGCGAGTACGGGTGGGAAAAGCTCTTCTCCGAGAGGATATACCTGTCCTTCGTGCGCAACTACGGCATGCAGGTGCGCATAGCCCGCTTCCACAACGTTTTCGGCCCGGAAGGGTCCTGGAACGACGG
>JBFZBV010000213.1:0-2937 GCA_041308285.1 Planctomycetota bacterium
CATCTCCCTGTCCGGCCTCGTATCCAGGGTGTCCTCCTGCGTCCGCGTATCCCAAACCCGCGGAATCGCCGTCATATCCGCCTCGCACGTGGATCGCATTCTCGGACCCGCGGTCGAGAAGGCCGTCTCCTCGGCAGGAGGCAGACCCGTCAGGATCGTCCATCCCGCTGGCGAAATCCACAAGAACCTCGAAACCGCCGACTTCATCTATCGAAGCCTGTTCAAAGCCTCCGCCGACAGGTCCTGGCTGGCCTTCGCGCTCGGCGGCGGCGTCACCGGCGACCTCGCCGGATTCGCCGCATCCACCTACATGCGCGGCATCCCGTACGTCCAAATCCCCACCACCCTCATGGCACAGGCCGATTCCTCCGTCGGCGGCAAGGTGGGCGTCAACCATCCGAAGGCCGGGAAGAACATGATTGGCCTGTTCGCGCAGCCTCGGGAAATCCTGATTGATCCTGCGCTCACCCTCTCCATGAAGAAGCGCGACTTCATGTCCGGATTCGCGGAAATCGTGAAGTACGGAATCATCCTAGACGGATCCCTCTTCGAGCGGCTCGAAAAGCGGTCAGCCGCACTCGCGAATCGCAGCCTGGCCGACCTCGAGTCCGTCGTCGCCGACTCGGTCAGGATAAAAGCATCGGTCGTCGAGCAAGACGAAAAGGAATCAGGAGCCCGGATGGTCCTCAATCTCGGCCACACCATCGGCCATGCAATCGAGGCCGCATCGGCCAGGGCGCCCCTCCCGCATGGCGAGGCGGTCTCCATAGGCATCTCCGCCGCATCGCGCCTCGCGGTGTCAAGATTCGGGTTCAGCCCCGCCGATGCCCGCAGGATTGACGCCCTCCTGGCCGGATTCTCCCTCCCGTTGTCCTGGCCCCGTGGAATAAGCCCGGCCAAAGCCGCCCGCGCCTTGCGCATGGACAAGAAGTTCCGCAACGGCCTGGCTAGGATTGTCGTCCCCGTGCGCATCGGCGAAGCGAGGATTATAGACGACTTTCCGCTCGACGATCTCGCCGCATTCCTGGTAGAATTCGCCCGTTCCCGGCGCCTTTGACTGCCATTGAGCTCAAGCCCATCGCCGCGCCGGATCCGTCGGGCACGAACATGGACCAGGACAGGCTCGCCGACCTAATCGTCCTTTCCGGCGCCGAAGGCGTCGGCTGGTCGCGCTACAAGGCGCTCATGGAATCCTTCGGGAACGAGGCCGCCGCGCTCAACGCCCCGGAATCGGCCCTCCTCCGGGCCAGGGGCATCGGGCCGAAAACCGCGGCATCCATCTCGCAGGCCAGGGCGAATATCGACGCCCGAAAGGAAATCGAAGAGGCCCGCGCCGAAGGAATATCCCTCATCCCGTGCTTTGATCCGCTGTACCCCGCCCGCCTTGCCGAAATCGCCTCGCCGCCGCTGATTCTCTACGTCCTCGGCAATCCCCTGGCCCTCGGATTCCCGAGCCTGGGCATCGTGGGGACCAGGAGATCCACATTCTACGGACAGAAGCAGGCGAGGGTCTTCGCCTCGGACCTCTCGTCGCTCGGATTCTCCATCGTGTCCGGCCTCGCAAGGGGAGTCGACACCGAGGCCCACTGCGCAGCCCTGGACGCAGGAGGCATGACCGTCGCCGTTCTCGGATCGGGCCTCCTGAACGTGTACCCTCCCGAAAACGCCGGCCTGGCCCGGAGAATAGCGTCCCGCGGCGCCGTGGTCTCCGAATTCGCGCTGAGGACCAGCCCGGAAAAATTCAACTTCCCGAGGCGGAACAGAATCATCTCCGGCCTCTCGCTGGGCGTGCTTGTCATCGAGGCCTCGCTCCGCAGCGGCGCGCTGCTCACGGCGAGATGGGCAATCGAGCAGGACAGGGAGGTCTTCGCGCTGCCGGGCAGAATCGACTCGCCGCAGAGCGCAGGAACCAACGCGCTCATCTCGAGGGGCGCGAAGCTCGTCTCCTGCGCGTCCGACATCGTCTCCGAACTGCCGCCCTCCGACCTTCCGGAGGCCGCGCTGCAGGGCGCATCCAGAATCGCCCCCGATCCGGCCGGCCTCTCCCTTGACGAGAAATCAGCCCTCGCGGGAATCGGGCAGGACCCCTCCTCAATCGAGGATCTCGCCGAGGCCACCGGCATGCCGCCCGAAAGGCTTTCGGCCGCCCTGTTCTTCCTGGAAATGAAGAGGTTCGTCCGCCAGTTGCCGGGAAAGATGTTCGCCAGGGGCTTCTAGCCGCGCCGCGAACCTCCGGTTCGAATGGTGTCTCTTTTCCGGGAGCTGTACCGTTTTTTGGGTTTCGGGCTGCCCATCGGAATCCTGCCGGCAATATCATGTCGATGTCCGGGGCGAAACCGGCGCGCCCTTTCCAGGCGTCCGGTCGGTAACGAAGTCCGTCGATTCTGAAGAGGAAAGCAAATCCGGTGACCGCCGCCATAATACCGGCTTGCCGAAATCGATTGGTAAGAACATAGGAAAAGTTGGAAATCCCCTCGGATGCCGGATTTCCGACTCTAATAAGGGACAGCACAGGTTGGGCAAACCTGGCACATTCGGCCCGGCGGGAATGGTCAATACATCCGTCAGTTGCGGCTTATCCAGATTGCGCCGCTGCTGCTCTTCACCTTGAGACCCGCCTGGCGGGCAACCTGCGCAATCGCGTCTTCCGTGGTCTCGGCCCTCACCTTCATGGACACCGAGGCGGTTATCCCCTCTTCCAGGTGGACCTGGACGTTGCCGACCCTCCCGAGCGCCTCGATGAGCCAGGACACCTCCTCGTTGTGGAGCCTCAGGTTGTAGGCCATTCTCGTGGACAGCTCCAGGGTTTCCGCGTTCATGTCCATCCCGCGCCAGAGCTCGTCATCCAGCTCGAGTGCGTCCGCCACCCTGCTCAGGGCCGGCAGGGGGTATATGTTCCTCACGTCTAAAACCCGCTTTATCTCGAGAATCTTCCTC
>JBFZBV010000214.1:0-4215 GCA_041308285.1 Planctomycetota bacterium
GCCGGTCCCGAATCGCCTGAATCCGCCGTTCAACCGCCGTCGGGTCCGCAGGGTCCTCGCCTGCGCGGCGCGCGAGCCACTCGGCCATCATCCGGATTTCATAGGGGGCCGTGGGAAAATACTCCGGCATCGAGTGCTTGATGAGCCGGATCCCAATCTCCGGCCCGCAATACCGGAACAGGTCCTCGTACTCCCGGACGAGGACATCCGTGAGCTCCCGCTGGAGATCCTCCTCCTGCTCCGGAGAGGCGAGGAGGAGCGCGCAAAGGACGAAGTTCACCTCCCGCTTGAAGAAGATTACGTCCGACCTGAAATAGCCAAGCCCGTCCGCGCCAAGGGACATCGCCGTGCGGAACGACTCCTCGTCCTCGGCCTGCGTGAAGACCTTCACGGTCGGCCGCCTGTTGAGGTATCCGAGGAACGATCGCAGGGCAGGGTCCGCGAGGTCCGCGCTCCGCAAAGAGGCGAAGCCGCGGTATATCGCCCCGCGCGCCGAGTCTATGGTGACGTACGTGCCTTCCGGCAGCGCCACGCGGTCGAGGTTGCGGTTCGTGTACGCGAGGGTCCGTGCTGCCGGGTCGAGCTCTACCGACGCCTCAATCAGTGCGGGGTGGCCCGCCGCGCGGGCCACGAGCGTCGCGTGGGACGTCTGGTTGGTCTGGCGCGAGAGTATCCCGTCGACCATCTCCATCAGGGGGACGTCCTCGTTGCGGAGGTTCTCGCGGCACAGGATTGTCGGCTCGTTGCGCGCCTTGAACCGGCCGATGGCCTCGGCCGAGAACACTATGTGCCCCGAAGCGGCCCCGGGGACCAGAGCGCGCCCCTGGCCGATGCGCTCGAGCTCAGACACGTCGAGAGGCTGGTCCTGCGCGTACATCAGGCGCTCGAGCTGGCGCGATCCCATGGTCTGTATCGCGTCCTCCTCGCGTATGATCCCCTCCTCGACCATGTCGACCGCCGCCCGGAGGGTCCCCCGGGGCGACATTTTCGCGGATCTTGCCTGCAGGACCCACAGCGTCCCGTCCTCCACCGTGAACTCGCCGTCCTGGACCGTCCTCTCCTCCCGTTCCAGGCGGAAGAACGCCTCCTCCAGCTGCCGGGCCGCCCCGGGAAACCGCTCCTCCATCCGCTCCAGAGGCTCCACCTCGCCGCGGTCGTCCACCACGTCGCTCCCCTGGCCGCCCATGCGGAACTGCCCGCAGAGCCTCCTCGCGCCGCCCGGCGCGCGCTCCGCGAGCCCCGTGCTGGGGTCGCGGGTGAATACCACCCCGGCGCCGGATTTCTCGTTGAAGTTCCCGAACACCATCCGCTGCACGACAATCGCCACCTTCAGGCGCTCGGTGATGTAGTTTATCTTCAGGTATTCCGCCGTGCGCCTGCCGCGCGATCGGATGAGCAGCGCGCGCACCGCCCGCACCGCCTGGTCCGCCGGGTCCAAAGGGAGCGGGACCATGCCCCGGAGCGCCCCGGCCCGGGCTTCCAGGGCGGGCAGCGCGCCGCCCTCGAAGCGCTTTCTGGTCTCCTCGAAACGCTCCCTGCCCAGGCCTCCGACCAGCCTCCCGTAGTCCTCGAGGTACTTTACCGAGGAGTCCGCGACCCAGAAGGGAGCCCGCCCCTCGGGCCGCGCGCCGTCGATTCCGAGGTTGCAGAGCGTATCCAGGATTCCCGGCATGGAGACGGTGGCCCCCGTCCTCACCGAGACGACCAGGGGGGCCTCGGCGGATCCGAAGAACCGCCCGGTCCTCTCCTGCAGGCCGGCGAGCCCGCGCCGCAGCGCCGCCTCGACCCGCGGAGGGAGCGGGCACGAATCCACCAGATCGGGGAACCTCTCTCCGTAGGGCTCCGCCGCCCGCAGCAGCTCCTCGTGAGCCAGGAAGAATTCCTCCGTGGCTTCCGTGGTGAGCACGAACCCCTCGGGGACGGGGATTCCCGTACCGGCCATCTTCGCGAGGTGATAGCCCTTGGCCCCCATCAGGTCGACGAGACCGGCCGGAGACGCGGACGCCAGGACCGGGGCCAGGCCCGGGTCTCCTGTGGAGAACGGGATTATCAGGTCCAAAGCGCAGCTCATCCGCCCCTCCGGGACTCGGCCGCGGAATCGGCAGCGCATCCGCAGCCCAACCCGGCGGATGTGAGCGCCGCTGTCACGGGGTCCGCCCCCATGGGCACGAGCAGGAGCGCGGCCGCAGCCGCCGTGAGGACCGCCTGCAGGCCGCCTCCCAGCAGGCAGGGCCGGAGCATGTGGCGGAGGCTGTCCAGCCTGAATTCCAGCCCCACGATGAACATGAGGAGGACGATTCCCGCCTGCGCCACCGTCTCGACCGCGACGTCGTCGCGGAACAGCATATGCTTGAACGGCGTCAGCAGAATCCCCAGCATGATGCATGCCGGCAAGGGGGAGAGTCTGAGGCGGTGGAAGCCCCACACCAGGGCCGCACCGCCCAGGGAAGGAATCGTCAGGACCAGGAAGGTGTAATCCATCCGGGGATTATAGCGCTCCGGGATCGGCAGACAAACCCGTACCCCGCTGCGGTTCCGGACTCGGGATTCCGGTCCCCCGCGCCCCGCGCGCGGCCGCGGGCCGCCGGAAATCGCAGCGCAAGGCGCGGATTACCGCGGTCCAGACTCCGGGAAGGCCCCTCTCCCTATCCCGAAATCCCGCCGCACGACCCACAGGCGGCGCAGAGCCCACAGGGAGAAGGGGACGAACGGGAGGAAGAGGACAGCGCCCGGGCTCAGGGCGCCTGCGTGCGCGTCCCTGCACCAGATCACGGTCATGGAGTACAGCCACAGGATGTTCACCATCTGGGCTGCGAGCCATCCCCACGTCCTCATGCGCCACAGGCCCGCGGCGCTCAGCGCCTGGAGCGCGAGCGCCCACGTCAGGTCTCCGGCCATGAACCCGAAGGTGGCCGACATCGCCCCGGCGTCCTGCGCCGCGGGCGGGGCGCCCGGCGCGAAGACGCGGAAGTACACGAGGGCCCAGAAGGCCGCCGTCATCACCGCCCCGGCGGCGTTCACGATTGCGATTGCGGATATGCTCCAGTGCCCGGCGCCGGCGTCTTTCATGCGTTCTCCTTCGAACTCGATGCTTCGGCGCGGAGATTCCGCGCCGCAGTCCGCGGGAATATCCAGGCGTCCGCCTCGCGGAACGCCGTTCGGCAACCCGCTTCGTTCTGCGATATCAGGCAAGCCTCGGCAGGACGACCGTCCTGAAGCTGTAGGGCTCGAACACGCCCCTGGGCGCCGGAGCCTGCCTGGACGCCGCGCGGACGAACAGCCCGAAGTAGATCCATGATCCGCCGCGCAGCAGACGCCTGCGGCCGTTCTCCACGTCGTTGACGCACCATTGCGAGCCGTTCCCGCATGTGCCGCGCATGCCGTACGGGCTCTCATCATGCGGGAACGAGTCCACCACGCAGGGACGGGGAGGGCCGTCGTGGCTCCGGAAAGTGTTCGCGAACGTGTCGTCGAACTGGTCGCCGAACGCGTAGAAACGGCCGTCCGGGCCTCGCGCGCCCTTCTCCCACATGACGTCGTGCGCGAGCCCCGCGACCCGGCCCAGCCTCCGCGAGAGCCAGGCCGCGTAGGCAATCGCGTCCTCCCACGAAACCCCGAACACCGGCCAGTCCTCCTCCCAGTCAACCGGCGACTGCGCGAGCTTTCTCGCCTTCTCCTTCATCTCCGGCGACGCTTGGGCCAGCCACGGGGCCGTGGGGACTGCGTACCTGCCGTCCGCGCCGCAGGGCCAGTAGAAGCCCGCCTTCTCCGATTCGCGCGGCACCCGGCTCGACGCCGGGCCCAGGAGCTTCTTCCAGCTGCGTGGATTAGGCGGATCAGGAGAATCAGGTTCCCAAAAATCGTTCAGGAATTCCAAGTACTCCCCGCACGTTGTGTGGAACTTCGAGATGAAGAACTCGCCCGTCTCCTTGGTCTCCTTGACGTTCGCGAACGAGATTTCCTTGTCGCCCCCGTAAGTGAATTTACCTTCATGGACCTGCACGAATCCGTCGGGAATCTCGCCTTCGCGATATAGCGTCACGTCCGCAGCCTCGTCCGCGCAGCGGCCAATCAGGAGAGGCACGCGGACGGGGGCGTACTCGTACTCTATGCCAGTGTGGAGTGTAGAGTGTCGAGTGTTCAGCATGGAGTTCTCTGCTTCGCGAGTCCGGTCGTCCAGTCCGGCATCCTGCATGTTCCGCTTCTGTACACTGT
>JBFZBV010000215.1:0-10046 GCA_041308285.1 Planctomycetota bacterium
TACGATCTAATGTCAAAGATGAATTCCGCAACGCCATGGAATTCGAGTCGTTCTTCCCGCAGGCGAAGTCCGCCGGCGCGGCGAAACGCAAGTCGAGGATTCTGGACTGGAAGAAAGCCGAGCTGCTCGCCCCGCTCGTCGCGAAGACCCACGCGGCGGCCACGAAATCGCCGTTCCTGTTCTTCTCCGTATGCCTCCATCTCATTATCCTGGTCCTGGTCGCGCAGATTGTCCTCGGCAGATACGAGAAGAAGGAGGCCGTGCCGGTCTTCCTGAGTCTAATCGAGGGGGTCGAGGACGAGCCGCCCGGAACGCCCGAAGGGAAGGACCCCAAGGATGAAGAGCCCCCGCCCGCGCCGGCGAAAGAGGCCGAGCCCGAGACCCCTGCCGAGCCGGTGACTCCCGCGAAAGAAGATGCCAGGCCGCCCGAGGCTCCCATCGGTCCCGCCGCGACGTCGGAAACCCCGGGCGACGCAGCCGCGGGTTCCGGGCTCCCGACGGCGTTCTCCGGCAGGAGCGGGAGCGGCAAGGGCGACGCGCTGGGGAAATACGGCGGATCAGCCGCGTCCGAGGCCGCGGTGCAGATGGGCCTGGACTGGCTGGCCCGGCACCAGGACGTTTCAGGCAGGTGGAGCTGCGAGCACTTCGATCTGAATTGCGGGGAAGGCGGGCCTTGCGGAGGCACGGGAAGGGGCTTCTACGACGCCGGCCTCACGGGCCTGGGCCTGCTCTGTTTCCTCGGGGCGGGATACACGAGCCAGGAGGGGAAGTACAAGGACACCGTGGCCAGGGCGGAATCATGCCTCCTCGAGATTCAGTTCGAGGACGGCTGCTACGGCGCCAAGCTCACCAACCACATGTACAACCAGGCGATTTGCACGCTCGCTCTCACCGAGGCCTTCGCCCTGGAACGCCGGGCGGAACTGAAGAAGTCGGCGGCGAAGGGGCTGGCCTTCCTCTGCTCCTGCCAGCAGGAGGGCGGAGGGTGGGACTACACGGAAATCCGGGCGAACCGCAACGACACGTCGATTACCGGCTGGGCCGTCATGGCGCTCAAGTCCGCCACGGCGGCCGGCGTGGACTTCCCGGCGGGATCGTGGGCAAGGGCCAAGAGCTTCATCAACAGGGCCGCGGGCCAGGACGGCAGGGTCAGGTACGCGGACAGGGGATTCATAGGATACGGCGGCCAGGCGCGATACGGAATCGGCATGACTGCAGTCGGGCTGCTGGCACTCCTGTATTTCGGGGAGGATTCGTCTTCCAGGAGGATTCTGAACCTGGCGGAGAAAATCCTGGTGAACAAGCCCGACATGCGCCGCATGCTCTCCGATCCGCTCCACACGATGTACTACTGGTACTACGCGACCCTGGCCATGTTCCACCTCGGCGGGGAGAGATGGCGGGAGTGGAACGAGTCCATGCGCGATTACATAATCGGCCTGCAGTGCCGCGAAGGGTGCCCGAAGGGCAGTTTCGACCCTGACGAGGGCTGGCTGGGGCCGTACGGCGGCCGGGTCTACTCCACGGTCTTCTGCATCCTCAACCTCGAGGTCTACTACAGGTATCTGCCGCTCTACTCCGAAGACGTGATTGGCGCGAGCGGGTTCAGGGGCGACCACAAACCCGCGTTCGACGGGGAAGCGGCCGACGAGACCGCCGTGGACCCCTCGAAGAGCACGGGAGAGCGGCTCAGGGCCCTGGAAGTCCTTCTCAATGCCGATTGGGATCGCGCGGCGCCTGCGCTGCGCGCTGCGCTGTCGGACACGAACGGGACCATAAGATGGAAGGCCGCGATAATCCTCGGCAAACGCAAAGACCCAAGGGCCGTGCCGTGGATTTCTTCGGCTCTCGAGTCGGATACCGGCCTGCTTGCGCCCTGTCTGGTGGACGCGCTCGCGGAAATCGGGCACGTTTCAGCGGCGCCGGCGCTCGCGAAGGCCCTTTCCAGGTCCGACGACGCGGTCGTGCGCAAGGCGGAGGCGGCGCTCAGGGCAATCACCGGCAAGGACTTCGGCCGGAATCCGGACGAATGGGCAAAATGGATTGAAGATCAGGACCGGGCGGGAGACTGATGCCGGCCGCGGTCCGCCAACCCCGCGCCGAATGCCTATTTCATCCTTGATGCGATTTTCCAGCCTCCGGTTGCCTTCTTCACGGCGAACTTCGAACCCGTGGTCCGGATTTCGACTTCCGCCGTGTCCTCCGAGACAGCCTTGGAGGTCGCGCACGTTTCGGCGAGCAGGAGATGGTAGGGGAACATCGATTTCCCGTGCTCGCACAGGCCGGAAATGAAGTTTTCCACCCCCTTCGTCCGGTCCGCAGGCTTTTCGCCCTGTTCTTCGGGGGCGAATCCGGCCGAGAACTCCTCCCAGGAGAAGCATTCCCTGAGCAGGTCCGCGTCCCTCGTCACCATCCCGAAGATCAGTGCGTTCGCCAGGTCCAGCGGCGTGGCCCGCGATTTCCAGTTCCTCTTCGCCTGGGACGGGCAGGGCTCGATCCCTTCCTTCGCCTGCTCCTCGGAGGCGCACGCCACGGTCGACCAGCAGCCCTCGACCGTCATGACGAACGCGCCTTCTGGCGTGAAATAGTGCTTCTCGTCGCCGGCACGGAATTCGACGCACTCCTTTTCCGCGCCGCCGGCCATGACCTTCTTCCTGCCGAGGTTCTCCACAGGCAGGAAAATCCTGGAAGAGGCCTCGGAATCGGCCACGTCGACCACGCTGAACATGAAATTCCTGGAGGGTCCCGCGAGCAGGAGGGGGATGAAGACCCTGGGCGAGACGACCGGCGGGCCGCCTACTTCGATTCTCCGCCTCCCTCCGTCGGTCTTGTCGGCGAGCTTCTTCCGGACAATCGCCATGTCCGTGCGCCATTCGAATTCGAGGGATGCCGAGACGCTGAATCCGCCCAGGCCCGCCACCAGACCGCTCGAGGACCAGGCGCACCGCAGGGGCCTGAATCTCAAGTCCGCATCCATGGCGGTGCGGATTTCCGTCCGGCCGGATGCGGTTTCAATGACCAGGAGCGACTCGATTCCGTAGCATTTCTCGCCGCCCGGGGAATTCTCGCGGGTCCTGACCCTCCCGTATCCTATCTTCCTGCCCTCCAAGGTCCTGCAGAACCAGTATTCGCCGGTGATTTCCGGCCTCGGACCCTGGATTGAAGCGATGAATCTCTCGGCGTTGTCCACGGGCGTCTCTCCGCATGCTGAGGACGCGGCGGACAGAAGAAGGGCGGCGGAGGCGAATGCCGCAGCGGCGATTGCCCCAATCCTGGATTCCGATTCCATGTCCACTCCCTCCGGACGGCATGCCGGACCCCGGCGGCTTCAGATTGTAGCAAATGGCGGCGCGGGCCGTCACGACGGGGGCAGGCCTGATTTTTCGGGGAAAAAACGAAAGAACCGGCATCGACGTGTCGATGCAGTCATTGTGCGGAGCCCGTGCCCGGGTCGCCCGGCCGGGCGGGTCTTCCGCCGGCTAGGAGAGGACATGAAAAAGGCAGTGGCGGCAGTCGTCCTGGCGATGGCCTTCGCGGCGGAATCGGCGAAGGCCGAGCCCCTCGGAGTCTGCTGCAACATCGAGTATCCCGAGTCCGCCTCCATGATGACCTTAGGCATGGACGCCGCCGCCGGCGTCATGCTCCCGGACAGTTTCCTGGGAGGCCTTAGTCTGGACTTCGCGATGGGAATCATCCTCGTCTCCGCGAGTCCGGACGACGCGTCTTCCAGGGAGCCCGGCTCGCTGGTCCTTGACCTCTGCTCGATGCTCTCCTCCCCGCTGGGGTTCAGCTGGACGGGCGAGGGCGAAGTGCTGGAGAGCTCCGCCCTGAGGAAGATGCCGCCGGACGTTCCGGCTCCCGGCCGGACGCGCACGCCGTCGCTGGACGAGGAGATACCGCTCGGCATCACGGACGGCATATCGATTTTCTTCTGCAATCCCTACTTCCTGCGCTTCTGCCAGAGGCTCGACGAGGAAACCGGAATCAACACGGACACGACAGAGGACATATCCATCGGGTTCACGGGAGAAATCACGCACTTCATCACGGCGGCGGCCTTTTCGACGCTGAGCCTGCAGGGCCCGAAACGAACCGCAGGCGGATGGGAGTCGCTGACGCCGCAGGAGTCGTCGCTCCACAGGTTCGTGCTCGGATGCAGGTTCCACCTCATGGACAGCCTGGTCCTGGGGGTCGGTGCCGGCGCGGTCATCGCGGGGAGGCTGAGCGGGGCGGTTCCGGAGTTCTACGTGGCCCTGAGGCTCAGAATCTGACCGCCCGGCGGACGCAGGAAGAGGCTCCGGACTTGGCGCTTGAGCGCAGCAAACTCGCCAAGGTTACCCCGATGTCGCATAAACAAGCGCCCCGAAAGGGCATGAAGTCTGTTCACCGCAGGAGGACACTGAGGAGTGCGGGGATAGTCATCGCAAGCCCCGCTCAGCCCTGCAACGCTAAACTCCCGCAAAGAGCCGCGTAGAGATCCTTCGACCCTGATTCACATGATCGAGCCCTGGCTTTTTCCAGGGAGGTGGGAAACCTCGCGCCCGGACTTCGGTTCACTCCTGCGGGTTCGGCCTGGTTTCCTTGAGGATTTGATTGACGATTCTCGGAATCTCCTCGTTCTTGAGGAACATCCTTATCGTCCTGAACCTGTCGTCAATCATCTCCTTGACCTCGTCCGTGGCGAGGAACGACTGGATTGCGCGCTCGAGGATGGCGGTCTCGACGAGCTCCCCTGAGATTGAGTCCTTGATGGCCTTCTTCACTTCCGGCGCCCCGGCCATCTTCGAGGCCATGTCGGTGAGCTCGCGGCCGGCGTACTCCCTGACCGCCGACTTGGCGGACTGCTTGATTTCGGACTTGAGATCCTCGATTCGCTTCTCGATTTCGGTCCCGGCGGTGAGCCGGTCGCCGATGCGGTTGTCGATTGCCGCGTCGACGATGGCCTTCACCTGCTCAGCGTCCGCGACGGCGCCTCCGCGCTCCCGGGCGAACTCGTCCATCTTCTCCTTCACCAGCGGCTCGATGCGCTTCATGATCGACTTTATGTCCTTGAGGGAGTTGGACACCGCCTCGGAGGCGAGATTCTCGATGAGACCCCTGGGCACGCCCTCCCCGCCTGCGCCGGACTCCAGGACCGTCTTCCTGACCAGGGCCTCGGTCTCCGCGGAGGATTCCTTCCTCTCGTCGGAGGCTATGATGCGCACCTTCTCGACGAACATTTCGTTCGCAATCATGTCCTTGACGAGCCTGCCGCCGGCCTCCTCGGACTTCCGGGCGATTTCCGCGATTTGGGGGAGCGCACGCTGCTCCCATGCGAGGTTGACGGCCTCCCCCGCAATCTTCCGCATCCTCGACTCGATTGTCTCGCCGGATCCCTCGCCCAGGGCGTCCTTCGCCATCCGGTTCATGTGGTCGTCGAGCCCGGAAAGGGCTTCGTTCAGCCTCTCGGTCCGTTCGATTGCGTCCTTGACCCCCGCTTCCAGGGCGCCGTCGAGCTCCTCGGTCTTGTTGAACAGGATGCCGAGCTTCGACTTCAGGTCCTCGACCGACGCGGCGACGGTCTCGGCCTTGCCGGCGAAGCGCTGCTCCGCCTCCGACATGACCTTGCGGCACTCCTCCGCGGCCATGCCTGAAGCCTCGCGCTTCAAATCCCCAGCCAGGCCGTCGAGCGCGGGCCGGGCCGTTTCGGCGAAGACTCGGCTCAGCGCCTTGGAGACCGCCTCGTCGAAATCCGCGTGACCGGCGAACTTCCTGATTTCCCCCGACACCAGCGATTCGAGCCGGCCCTCGACGTCGGCAATCGTCTTGTCGAGGCTGCCGCTCAGGGTGGCCTTGAAATCCTCCCTCAGGCGGTCGAACAGGGGGCCGGCGGTGTCCTTGAGCGCGTGCTGAGCGGAGAAAATCGTGATTTCCTGGAGCAGATCGCGGAATTCCTTGGAGTGGGTCGCCGTGGTGAGGGCGGCGAGCACCTTGCCTTCGATGCCGCCGCGCAGAGTGGCCATGATCGTGCTCGACGCGTCGGAAATCTTCTTGTCCAGCTTGGCCTCGAGCTTCTGGAACCTCCGTTCCAGGGCGTTCTTAATCGACTCCTCGACGGATTCGGCGACGAGCTTCTGGACCGCCTTCGCCGCCTCGCCTTTCCGGAACGCCTCGGCAATCGCGGCCTGGGCCTTGTCCGACAGCGCGATTATTCCCGGCAGGAGTTCGGACACGGCGTCCTTCAAGGTTTCGCGGCTGACCCGGGCTACGGTCCTGGCTCCGTCCGATGGGGAGCTCTCCGGGCTGTCCATGTCGGATTTGTCGGTCATCGCCGCCTCGGGAGTTCTGTGCCGGGGCGGCGCCTTCGGCGGCGCCGCGGACCGGCGACCGGACCGGATTACGTCATGAGCCCAGATTTGATTTCCTTGTACCTCGAGATGCTGGTGAGGAACTCGTCCTTGATTTTCTTGAGGCGGTCGACTTCTAACTCCAGCATGGATTTCTCCTTCACCAGCCCCGCCTTCTCCTTCTTGAGGGCGTCGTTGTCGCGCTCGAGGTGGTCGAGCTGGGAGTTCAGCGTCTGGATTTCCTCGGTCACGGATTCTATCCCGCCGACGATTTCCTTCTTCAGGGTAGAAAGGCGGTTCTTTTCGCCGGTCAGCTTATCGATGGCGTCGCCGAGCTGGTTGTTGATTTCGGTGAGGTCGGCGATTTGCTGGGAGAGTTCCGACTGCAGGCTCTCGAACTTGGAAATCGAGTCCATGTCCGAGGATGCCTGGTTGCTGAGGGCGGAGTTGGCGCCCATTATGTCGAGGATGCGGCCGTGCTGGACCGCAATAGCCTCCTGCGCGCGCTTTACGCCCTCGGAGATGACCACCTTGAACTCCAGGAGCCTCTGGCTGTGGGAGTTGAATATGGAGTTCAACTCGGAGTAGATCTCCTCGAGATGTTCCAGGATGGTGTTTTCGCCCCCGGCTTCCGTCATGTCGGCCATCGAACCCTCCGTAAAAAATGGACGTCCTCTTCATCGAAGTCGGATTGGAATTGAGGGTAAACCGGTGAGTGGGGCAATTCAAGCAAAATATCAGCGGCGGCGTTCCGGCGGATTTCAGCTTTCTGCCCGGGGTTAAATCTAATATATTAATGGTTTTTCAGGCTTCATGGGCCGGGAGGGCGGCATGGACATCATCCAAAGCGAGGTCGACGCCGGCAGCGCGGAGTTCAAGGCCAACCGCGACCACTGGGCGCGCGAAATCGAAAAGCTCAGGAGGGCCGTTGATTCGGCCGTCAGGGGCGGCCCGGAAAAGTCCAGGGACAGGCAGAAATCGCTCGGCAAGATGTCCGTCCGCGAGCGCCTCGAACAGCTGATCGATCCGGACACGCCGTTCCTGGAGCTGAGCCCGCTCGCCGGATTCGAGATGTACGACGACGAGGCCCCCGCGGGCGGAATCGTCACGGGCATCGGCATCGTCTCCGGAAGGGAGGCGATGATCATCGCGAACGATCCGTCGGTCAAGGGCGGGACCTACTTCCCGGTCACGCTGAAGAAGCACCTCAGGGCCCAGAAGATTGCGCAGGAGAACCGCCTGCCCTGCATCTACCTGGTCGACTCGGGCGGGCTCTACCTGCCCCTGCAGGAGGGCAGTTTCCCCGACAGGGACGGCTTCGGCCGGATATTCTTCAACCAGTCCCGCATGTCCGCAGAGGGCATCCCCCAGATTGCGGTGGTGCTGGGGATGTGCACGGCGGGCGGGGCGTACATCCCGGCGATGAGCGACGAGGTCGTCATCGTCAGGGGGCAGGGGACGATTTTCATCGGCGGCCCGCCGCTCGTGAAGGCGGCCACCGGCGTGGACGTGGACGCGGAGGAGCTCGGCGGCGCGGACGTCCACTGCCGCATATCCGGCGTCTCGGACCACCTCGCGGTCGACGAGAGGCACGCCCTGCACCTCGCGAGGAACATCGTGGAGAACATCGCCGTCCCCAGGAAGGCGGACCTCCCCATGGCGAGGCCCGAGGAACCAGCGTACGACCCGGAGGAAATACCGGGCATACTCCCTGCCGATCCGAAGAAGCCCTTCGAGATGCGCGAGATAATCGCGAGGCTCGTCGACGGCAGCAGGTTCCACGAGTTCAAGGCCCTGTACGGCAGGACCCTGGTGACCGGCTACGCGAGGATTTCGGGCTGCCCCGTCGGGATCCTGGCGAACAACGGCGTGCTCTACCCCGAGAGCGCGCTCAAGGGCGCCCACTTCGTGTCCATGTGCTCGATAAGGAAGCTGCCGATTGTCTTCCTGCAGAACATAACGGGATTCATCATCGGAAAGCAGTACGAGGCCGGCGGCATCGCCAAGGACGGGGCCAAGATGGTCCACGCGGTGGCGAATGCGCAGGTGCCCAAGTTCACGGTCATCGTCGGCGGGTCGCACGGGGCGGGCAACTACGGCATGTGCGGCCGCGCATACGACCCCAGGCTGCTCTGGACCTGGCCTTCGGCCCGCATCTCGGTCATGGGGGCCGAGCAGGCGGCGGACGTCCTGACGTCCGTGAAGATAAACCAGCTCAAGCGCCAGGGCCGCGTGCCGGACGAGGCGGATCTCCTCGAATTCCGGAAGCCGATTCTCGAGAAATACGCGAAGGAGGCCAGCCCCTACTTCTCCACCGCGAGGCTCTGGGACGACGGCCTCCTGGCTCCGGGCGACACCAGGGCCGCGCTGGCGCTCGGGATCTCGATGTCGCTCAACGCGGCAATCCCGGACCACAGGATGGGCGTCATTAGGATGTAGGCCGATGGCCGGTTGCGCCACGATTGAGACCGAGAGGAAGGGGCCCGTCCTCGCGATATGGCTCGCGAGGCCGAAGATGCACAACGCAATCGACGACGTCATGGTCTCCGAGCTCGACGCGGCCTTCCGGGCCGCCGGCTCCGACCCGGACGTGAGGGCCGTGGTGCTCGGCGGCAGGGGGCCGTCCTTCTGCGTCGGGGCGGACCTCAACTGGATGGCCAGGATGGCCGACGCCCCGCACGACGAGAACGTCGAGGACTCCCGCCGTCTCGCCGCCATGATGTGGCGGATTCACGACTGCCCCAAGCCGACTGTCGCCAGGATTCACGGCCTCACGGTCGGCGGCGGCAACGGCCTCGCCGCCGCATGCGACCTGGCCTTCGCGTCGACCTCCGCGTCCTTCAGGGTGGCGGAGACGAGGCTCGGGCTGGTCCCTGCCGTGATATCCCCCTTCCTCCTCTCGAGGATGGGCGGCCGGGCGTGCAGCGACATCTTCCTCACGGCCAGGACCTTCGGCGCGGAGGAGGCGGCAGGCCTGGGGCTCGTGACGAGGGCGGTCCCGCCCGGGGATTTGGACAGGGAGGTGGATTCGGCGCTGGAAGGCATGCTCCGCAGCGGGCCGGCCGCCCTGGCGGCGGCGAAGCGCCTCCTGCTCGAGGTCGCCCGCCTCGACCAGGCGCAGTCGGCCGAGTACACGGCCCGGATGATCGCCGAAATCAGGAGCTCCGGGGAGGGCCGGGAAGGCATAAGGGCCTTCCTGGAGAAGCGCGACCCCCGGTGGATTGCAGGAAAACAATGAAGCGCGTTCTCGTGGCAAACAGGGGGGAGATTGCGGTCAGGGTCGTGCGCGCCCTGGACGAGCTCGGCCTGGAAAGCGTCGCCCTGTACTCCGCCGCCGACTCGTCCGCGATGCACGTCCGCATGGCCACCAGGGCGGCCTACGCGGGCGAGTCGGCGCCGGCGGGCGGCTACCTCGACGCCAAGGCCGTGGTGGAAAGGGCTCTCGAGTACCGGGCGGACGCGATACACCCGGGATACGGGTTCCTGTCCGAGGACCCGGCCTTCGCCCGGATGTGCGGCGATGCTGGAATAACGTTCATCGGACCCGGACCGCGGGCGCTCGAGCTTGTTTCCGACAAGTGGGGCATGAAGGATATCGCCGCCTCGGCGGGCCTGCCGGTCCTGGAAGGGCGGGGGCCCCTGCGATCGGCCTCCGAAGCGTCCCGGGCGGCGTCGTCCCTGGGCTGCCCGGTGGTCCTCAAGGCGGTCAGGGGCGGAGGG
>JBFZBV010000216.1:0-9472 GCA_041308285.1 Planctomycetota bacterium
CCTGCGAAGTGCTGCCCAACGGTAACCCGATTGTGCTCGGCGGCGTGGACAACGGCGGAGCGGTTCTCTCCAGCATGGAAGTGTTCGACCAGACGACCGGAGCGTGGACCTATTGCAGCACGACCATGGGCGGCATGGGCGCCACCAGGGCGTTCCACACGACGACCATGCTCTCCGACCACTCGCTCCTCAACGTCGGAGGCTTCCTCAATTTCGCGGACCTCTATTTCTCGGGCACCGGAGCCGGCCTGAACGGCATATCGCAGTTCACCGGCACGCTCATGTATTCCGGGCCCCAGGGCCACACGGCGACGCTAATCACGTCCGGATACGGCGGCGGCCTCGCCGTCGTCATCGGCGGGTACAGGTACGACTACAATGCATATCCCTTCATGGACGCGGGCATCAACTTCGTGCAGCTCTACGACCACGGGCAGTCCGTCACGACGCCGGCGGTGAACGGGACTCAGGGCGTGTGGACCACTGCGGGGCAGACCATGTTCGCGCCCAGGCACTATCACACGGCCAACATGCTTTCCACGAACAAGATACTCCTCGCCGGCGGCTACACGGCCAGGGGCCCCGCAGGTTTGCGCTCCGCCTCCACGGTCACGAATACAGCCGAGCTTTTTGATCCGTTCGGGCTCGGATACAGCGTGAACGCGCCCTTCTCCGGAATCGACCTGACCGGAAGATTCGACTGGACCAGGAACGCCCAGGGAACCCAGACGCGCATCCCGAACCTTCTTACGGGCGTGGCCGAGCATACCGGCACGACCATGCTGGACGGGACCGTTCTCCTCGCCGGCGGGGAGGATTACAACCCGTTCACCCGGGCGCCGTTTACAATAAGGCTCAGCTACATCTACAAGCCGTAGGCCGTGGCTTCCTCCCGAGCAAACATTTTGCGCACGTTTGCGTACTGTTTCTGCTAGAATCTCCCTGTACGTGAAGCGGAGGAAGGAATGCGCCTCGGCCGGCTTCTATTCGTCTTCGCGGCTGCACTTGCCGCAGGATGCGCGCACGGATCCCCGTCGCCCTCGGGCCTGCACGTCGAATCAATCTCCCCGGCGGACGGATCGACCAATGTCGCCGTCTCGTCGGCCGTTTCAATCGTCTTCAGCAAGGACGTGCATCCGGACTCGATTGAGAACGCCGACTCCATACTCGTGGTCGACTCCGGCAATGCAATCGTCCGCGGAGTCTTCAGCGTCGACGGCAGCACCGTCACCTTCAACCCATCTTCCTCGTTCTCCGCAGATTCGACCTACGGCGTGGCAGTACGGGAATTCGTGTTCGACACATCCGGCGGGTCCCTGAAATATCCGACTTCAGCCGTCTTTTCGACCGGAGCGACGATTTCCGAAATCAAGGGCTTCCCCCCGTTCGTCGGCTACCCGCCCGCCCCGGACGTCTCGAAAATCCGGGCCTGGCTCGTGTCCGGCGATACCTCTGTCGAGGGCGAGGAAGGCGCCGCGGCGGCCGGATACATCGTGAACGCGAGGAATGCCTCGACCCTGGAGGCCGGGTCCGCCTGGGCGGCGCCGGACGGCTCCTTCTCAGTGCCTGTCGTCGGCGGGTCAATCGGCGACACCGTCGAGGTCTGCCTCGGCGACGCCTCCACGGGCAAGACCGGGCCGGTCGGCGCCGTTCAAATCGAGATGGCTCCCGAATGGGCCGGACTCGCAGCCCAGGGCACCCCGCCCCAGGCGGTCTTCGGCCACTCCGCGGTCTACGATCCCGGCAACTCCAGGATGATTGTCTTCGGGGGGTGCACGAATTCCACGGGATACCTGGGCGCCTCTAACTCGGTCTATTCCCTGGACCTGTCCTCCGCCGGGCCGCCTGCATGGATTCAGCTGAGCCCGTCGGGAACGCAGCCTTCCGCGAGGTACGGCCATTCGGCGGTGTACGACCCGATGCAGCGCAGGATGATTGTCTTCGGCGGCAACACCGGCCTCCTCGGCGTCCTGTCTGACGTATGGTCGCTCAGCCTGGCGATCCCCGGCGCCGAGGCGTGGGCCCAGATTTCCGCGGCCGGCCCGGGCCCTTCCGCACGGGCGTTCCACTGCGCCGCGTGGGATCTCTCCCGACTGAGCATGACGGTCTTCGGAGGGGAGGACGCGACCCCGCTCGCGCCCTCGAGGTACTCGGACGTCTGGAGCCTCAGCTTCGCCGCGTCGCCGGCATGGTCCCAGGCTGAGCCCTCGACGCCTCTGGATATCCTCGGAGGATTGATATCTTTCCCTCCGCGCAGCGGCGCAGCCTGCTCCGCGACCGGGTCCGGCTCCATGGCCGTGGCGTTCGGATTCGCTTCGGTTTCCGGTGTTCCGGTGCCCATGTTCGACGCATATTCCCTCTCGATGTCGCCCGGGGCCGAAGCCTGGACCGCGCTGTCCGCCCCGCCCACGCAGACCGGCCGGGGTTACCTGTCCGCCGCATTCGATTCCGCCTCGAACAGAATCTTCTTCTTCGGCGGGAGGTCCTCTTCGGACGCATACGGCGATCTCTACGTCCTCGACCTTTCCGCTTCGGCCTGGTCCGTGCCGGAAATCCCCGCCGGGACTCCTCCGTCCTCCAGGTCCGAGCATTCCGCCGTATGGGACGCCTCAGGCAGGCGCATGATAGTTTTCGGCGGCAGGAGCGGATTGGGAGGCAGCCTGTTCGGCGATCTGCATTCGCTCAGGATGAACTGATGGAAAAGGGACCCGCCCTCAGGGGCATCTTCTTCGACATAGACGATACGCTCTACTCCACGACCGATTTCGCCAGGAAGGCGCGGGACAACGCCCTGAGGGCGATGATTCACGCCGGCCTCAAGGTCGACTTCGACGCCGCCAGGAGGGAGCTCGACGAGGTCATTTCCGAGTTCTCCAGCAACTATCCGAGCCATCTCGACAAGCTCCTCGGCAGGTTCCCTCCCCAGTGCACCGCCGGCGTGAACCCGGCAATCATAGTGGCCTCGGGGGTCATGGAATACCACCAGACCAAGTTCGCGGAGCTTCATCCCTATCCCGACGTTCTCGAGGTCCTCAAGATGCTCTCCAGGACCGACCTCGTTCTCGGCATCATAACGGCGGGGCTCACCCTGAAGCAGGCGGAGAAGATTGTGAGACTCAAGGTCTACGACTATCTCACTCCCGGGGCGATATTCATCTCCGAGCAGGTCGGCATAAGCAAGCCGAATCCGAAGCTGTATCTCCGGGCCTGTTCGACCTGCGGCCTCGAGCCCTCCGCGGCCGTGTACGTGGGCGACGACCCCAGGAACGACATTGACCCGTGCAACAAAATCGGCATGATAACCGTAAGGCACAACCGCGGGAAGAAATTCGAGAACATCCCCGGCGAGACCGAGCCGTCCTACAGAATCAACAACTTCTGGGACCTTCTCGGCATCCTCAGGGCGGATTTCGGCGTCGCGGTCTAGGCCCGGGACAACCGTATGGATTCAGGAGGTGCGATGAGAAGGGGCTTCACCCTCGTCGAAATCCTTGTGGTTCTGGCCATAATCGCGACGCTGGCCGCTCTCATACTTCCGAACCTCCTCAGCGTATCGAGGCAGGGCGAAGTCACGGAGACCCAGTCGACAATCGACGCAATCTGCACGAACCTCGCGGCGTACGAGTCGGATTTCGGAGATTACCCGCCCTCGAACCTCTCGGACTACAAGGTCGGCTCCTCGAACAAGGTCAACGAAGGCGTCGAATGCCTCGTCGTGGGCCTCAGCACGAAGAACAAGCACGGCCCCTACATGGACTGGCAGTCCTCCCAGCTCATAAACACGGACGAGGACAGCCTCAACAGCAAAGCCTTCAACTCCTACCTCGGGAACAACAATCTCTGGGAGGTCTGCGACTTCTGGGGCAACCCGATGGTCTACATACACCATCGCGACTACGGAAAGAAGCTCAAATACACCGACATGGAGGGGAACCAGTTCACGGTGAAGGCCCGCAAGAGCAAGAAACTGGGGGTCTACTACAACCCCACCACTTTCCAGCTGTGGTCAATCGGGCCGGACATGACGAACAATGACGGAGCCGGGGACGACATCAAGAACTGGAAGTCCGACGAGGAGGACGAGGATACCGACCCCGGCACGGACGGCGGCGCTGAGCCCCGCAAGACGAAATGACCGCAATGCGCGTCAGACCCGGATTCGGCATTACCCTGATTGAGATACTCATTGTCACGTCCATCATGGCCGTGCTCATGGGCATCAGCATCGGGTTCATCTCGAAGCTCAACCGCGTCGTGGGCCTCAAGGCCGAGGCCGCGCGCCTGGACGCGGTTCTCCGCAAGGCCAGGAACACGGCCTCCTCCGACGAAACCGAGGCCGTCGTCCGCATCGACGCGGACCGCAACTCCGTGACGGCGTTCGTGGTCCGCACCGTCGGCCTCTGGCATTTCGAGGACAACGTCACCACCGGCTTCGGCAACAACGCGTCCGTGTCGGGCCCCAAGCTCTCCAGCCCGTCGGGCGGCAAGATAGGAAGATGCTTCGTCTTCCAAAAGGGCGACACAATCAACTGCGGCAATCTCCACACCTTCAACCTTCCGCTCGGCCTCTCCTTCGAGGCGTGGGTCTTCCCGGCCGACGGCAATCCCGGCGTGATTTGCCAGAAGGGCAGGGGATTCAAGTGCGGCATCGAAGGCGGCTTCTTCTACGCCAGGCTCAGGGACGTCGGCGAGGCCGCCACCTCGGAAAGGCGCCTGCATGTCCCGCCAGGCATGTGGTCGCACGTCCGCCTCGACTTCGACGGGACCAGGCTTCGCGTGTTCGTCAACGGCGCTCTCGGCGGCTCATTTCCTCGCGATTCCGGCGCCTCGAAATCCCAGAAGGCCGATCGCAGTCAGGAGCAGAAGACCTTCAAGTTCACCCCTGACGACGAATCCGACCTCCTCATCGGCGGCGAAAAGGGCCAGTTCAGGGGCAAGATTGACGAGGTGCGCATCTCCGGCATAACCGACGAGGATGCGGAGTTCCTATCCGAGACGGTCCAGTTCAGCATCGAGGAGTCGACTTCCATGGAGATACACTTCGACCAGTCCGGAAAGCTCGACCCCGAATACCACGAAAAACCCGTCACCCTGGTCATCGTGTCCAGGGCCGAGAAGAGCAAGAAGGAATCCATAACGCTCGGCATGACCGGCGTCATAGAATGACAAGCGCGCCACACCATCTCCTGGACGGGATTTTCGAATCGTTCATTTCCCGCCGGCCTCCTCCGGAATCCGTCCTCGTCGGCTATTCGGGCGGACCGGATTCGACCGCCCTTCTGCTTCTGTTCCGCAGGTTCCAGCCTTCCGCAGGCTACAGGCTTCTGGCTGGGCACCTCGACCACTGCATAAGGGCGGAATCATCCAGCGACGCCGACTTCTGCCGCAGCGAGGCCTCTGCTCTCGGGGTGCCTTTCGTATCGGGCCGCGCCGACGTCCCCGGCCTAGCCAGGAACCGGGGCGTCGGAATCGAGGAGGCCGCGAGATTCGCCCGATACGACTTCCTTCTCCGCACCGCAGCCGGGGAGGGCTGCGGATGGGTCGCGCTCGGCCACAACGCGGAAGACCAGGCCGAAACCATACTCATGAGAATCGTCCGCGGCACGGGCATCAGGGGTCTCGCGGGCATCAGGGGCATCAGGCCCGCAAGGACGCCCGAAGGCGGCGTTGTGCATATTGCACGTCCCCTCCTGTCCGCCATGCGCAAGGACATCCTGGACTACCTGTCCGTGCACGGCGCGCGCTTCGTCCTGGACGCGTCGAACGAAGACGAGTCCTACACCCGGAACCGCGCAAGGCGCGTGCTATTCCCCCTGATTGAGAAGCACTTCAACCCGTCCTTCACCCAGGCCCTCAACCGCCTCGGATCAATCGCTTCCTCCGCGGATTCCGCTATCAGTAGCCTTTTTTCCCGCGATGCCTCTAAGTACGTGTTCCAATGCGAATCTGGCGTGTTCGTCAGCGATGCGTTCCTGGAATCCGAAAGCAGCGATGTCCTTTCGCACCTCGTGATTGAAAGGGCCTTTGATCTCTCCGGCGTCCGCCGTTCGGTCGTGCGATCGGGGCACTTCGAATCCGTCGCTACGCTGCTGCGCAACGAATCCGGCTCGATTAACGTTCCAGGCGGCGTCCTTGCCCGGAGGATTCCAGGCGGTCTCTTCTTTTCCAGGCCGTCCCCGAAGCCGTCCGGTTTCGAGCGCGTAATCCTCAATCCCGGATCCGTTGCCGCTCCCGAAGGCGCCGGTTTTTCCCTCTCCATATCCCTGCCAGTCCCTGCCTGCCCCGGCTCTTTCCAGAACAGCTCCGGCCTGTGCGAGTCCGTAGATTCGTCAAAAGTAGTCCCCCCTTTCCTTCTCAGACCTCCCGAACCCGGAGACAGGTTCAATCCTCTCGGTTTGTGCGGTACGATGAGGCTCAAAAAATTCCTGAACAGCCTTCATGTATCTCCGCATTCGAGATCAAGGGTTCCTCTTCTTCTGGATTCTTCTGGAAGGATATTCTGGGTGGGGGGATACAGGATTTCTGACTTCGCGAAGGTCGGGAGCGGCTCCTTGCGGCGCCTTGAGTTGCGCCTTAAGTACTTAAATGCCAAGTAGTTACGTCTCTCCGCCCTCCCCGGCCGGCCGTTTCATTCCTTTTTCTTAGCCTTCTGGTCGTCCCACCATGCTTTCCAGTTCTTGAAATCCGAGTCGTGTCTTTTTCCGGTCGTCTCGGACAGAGCCCTGTCAATTTCCCTTTTGACTGCTTCGTTGTTCTCTTTGAGTCCTGCTTCAATCATTCCATCGACAGCGTCGAAGGATTTCAGCCTGGCGAGCGCTATGGCAGAGTTGTATCTGACCCTCGGATCCTCGTCAGACAGCCCCCTTTTCAGCAGCACGTCCAATCCTTCCATGTTCCCCAGGGTTCCGAGCGCCTTCGCCGCATTCATTCTCACGCCCGAATCCGGGTCAATCATCGCATTCCCCAGCTCCTTTGCCACGGCCTTCTCGTTCATAACGCCTGCAATCTTCTCGAGGCATATCACCGCCATCCTGCGCACGTTCTCGTCCTCGTCGTTCAGCATTATGCAGACAGGCTCGACAGGCATCCTTTTGTATGCAATCCTGGACAGCCCCAGGAGCGCGTTCGCCCTCGCCACGGAGTTCTTGTCCTTCAGCATTTCCAGCAGATATCTGACTACACCGGTGTCGAGCGAAAAACCGATCGCCGCTGCCGAGACCGCCCTCTTCCGCTCGGATGACGACAGCATGCCTGCCCTCAGAACTGCGAAATTGGTGTCCGCGAGCTTCCTGAGCTTCCTTTCCTCCCTCGCAGCTTCCATGGACAGGCCTTGGGATTCATATGCCGCCCATTCCTCGACCAGGCTCTCAATCCTGTCCATCATTCCGCCGTCTAGTTCCGACACAGCCCCGGTCTCGTTCAACTCACCGGACTCGCATCCGAAAGCTAGAATTGCGGCCGAAAGCAATATCGCTGTCTTCTTCATCCTGCTTTCCTCTGGATTTCATTCGACTTCTTCAGCATCCCCTCTGTTCTTAACGCTCTCATGCTGCGAAGGTTTGTCCTCGGCGAGCACGAAGGCCGTCCTCCCGCTAATCCTTGTCGAATACCGCCCGTTTTCCGCCCAGCATGCCCTGTCCTTGCCGGCCCCCCTGTCCGTCTGGTAGATTACCAGGAATCCCCTTTCCAGCCATCCGTTCTCTGCAAGCCTCCTCATCAAATCCCTGAAGTCTTTTTCTGCTGCGTTCGGATAAGGCGGCCCTGCGAAAACCATGTCGAACGGCTCGAGCTTCTTTCCGCCCCGGTCCGACAGGAATCCCTGGACCGATCCCCTGTGCAGCATGGATTTGCATCCTGCGCCTAGTCTTGATATGTTCTTTTCAAGGAATGCGAAGGCCCCAGGGTCTTTCTCCACGAAAACCGCATTCGAGGCTCCGCGCGAAAGAGCTTCGAGCCCCATTGCGCCCGATCCTGCGAAAAGATCCAGGAACCTGGCTCCCTCGACTCGGTCCCCAAGCGCGTCGAACAGCGCCTGCCTGGCCGAATCCATTGCGGGCCTGACGGTTACGCCTGGCGGCGCGTCTATTTTCATCCCTTTGTAAAGGCCGGATATTATCCTCATTGGACGCCGAATAGCTCTATTATCCTCTCGAAGTCCTCGTTCGAATAATAATCTATCAAAATCCTCCCGCCTTTGGAGGTCGGTTTTATCCTCACCTTCGTCCCCAGGACCTTCATTAGGTTCTCCTCGAGCTCGGTCATGAGCGGGCCAGAGAACTGCTGCCCAGGCCGTTTCAGCGCTTTCCTGGCCTTTTCCTCCGCATGCCTCACGTTCATGCCGCTGTCCAGTATCGCCTTCAGCATGGCGAGACGCTCGGCCTCGGTCTTCAGCGAGAGTATGGATTTGGCGTGCCCCATGGTGATTGTTCCACGTGAAACATTCTCCTGCACTTCGGCAGGCAGCGTAAGAAGCCTCACGTGGTTCGCCACCGCAGCCCTGCTCTTCCCTACCCTTGAAGCCAAATCCTCCTGCGTTATGCCGGTCTTCTCCATCATCTCCCTGTACGCCACGGCGAGCTCGATTGGATTCAGGTCCTTCCTCTGTATGTTCTCTACGAGGGCCAGTTCCATCATCTTCTTGTCCGACACCTGCTTCACTACGGCAGGTATGTTTTCCAGGCCGATTGATTTCCCCGCCCTCCACCGCCGCTCCCCTGCAATCAGCTCGTATCCGCCCTCGGACCTCCTCACGACCACCGGCTGAAGCAGCCCGTTCCGTTTAATCGAGTCTGCAAGCTCCCTGTCCGCCTCCTCGTCCACAGCCTTTCTCGGCTGATACGGATTCGGCCTTATCTCCCCAATCCTCACGTTCAACACTTCCTCTTCCGGCCCTGCGCCAATGCCGGAAATCAGCAAATCCAGCCCCTTGCCAAGCCTCTTCCTCGCCACTCTCACCTCCATCCTCTTTAACCCGGACAATCCGGGACAAAAAGGGTTGGGCTCGTCCGGGTTATCGAGCTCCCAGCCAGCACTTCCCCGGCTACCGGAACCTTTCCCTGCGGATTCTAACTTGAGATCCTGCTTTTTAAAATATTATTTAATCTTAAGCCAGCCTCTGGTAAAATCCCGCCCTCTATTTCGGAGATCGCCATGGAACACGAGCCCTTGTCGAGAATCCGAGCGGTCTTCGGCGGCCGCGTCCAGGGCGTCGGATTCAGGTACACGGTCAGAAGCATTTCCGTTGAATTCGACGTCTCCGGTTTCGTCAGGAATCTTCCCGACGGAACCGTGGAGCTCGAAGCCCAGGGTCCTGATTCGCAAGTCAAGGAATTCATCGAGTCTATAAAGAGCGCTATGTCGCAACACATATCCAGGACAGATGTTGCATCGTTGCTCCCGCTGGGTGACGATCGAGGGTTCGAGATAAGGCGCTGATTTATGACTTTCTATTCCTTTGCATTCTCTTTTTACT
>JBFZBV010000217.1:0-3105 GCA_041308285.1 Planctomycetota bacterium
ATCGGGGATTTCGTCGGCCCGCGCTCCAGGCCGACTCCCATGCAGGAACACGAGGTCGAGAGGATTCTCGCGGACATGCAGAGGGACGTGGGCGAGAAACCCAGGGTCAAGATAGAGTACGCGAAGGGCGACAGCGTGAAGATTAAGGAAGGACCGTTCGAGAACTTCGACGGCGTCGTCGACGAGGTCGTCCCCGCGAAGGGGATTGTGAAGGTCATCGTCACGATTTTCGGCAGGCCGACGCCCGTCGAGCTCGAATATTGGCAGGTCGAGACGATATAGCCCCGGCCGGCCCGGGGGGAGGAAGTTCGGATGGCCAAGGAGATACTCGCGAAGGTGAAGCTGCAGGTGCCCGGCGGGCAGGCGACTCCCGCTCCGCCAGTGGGTCCTGCGCTGGGCCAGCACGGCGTGAACATCGGCCAGTTCGTGAGCCAGTTCAACGAGCGGACCAAGGACATGCAGGGGACGATAATCCCCGTCGAAATAACGATTTACAAGAACAAGAGCTTCGACTTCATCACGAAGTCGCCCCCTGCGGCAATCCTGCTCAAGCAGGCGGCGCAGATTGCCAAGGGGTCGGCCGACCCTCTCAAGGAGAAGGTGGGGAAGGTGACGCGCGCTCAGGTGGTGGAAATCGCCAGGAAGAAACTCGCCGACCTGAACGCAGTCACCATCGAGGGGGCGGTGAAGATTATCGAGGGCACTGCCCGGAGCATCGGAGTCGAGGTCGTTGATTAGCGGGTTTGCCGCGGCGGAGAGGTCATGAAGAAAAGCAGCAAGAGACACCGGAAATGCCTTGAACTAGTCGACCGCACGAGGAAATACACCGTGAAGGAGGCCGTCGAGGTGATTAAAAAGACTCCTTCGGCCAAATTCGACGAGACGGTGCAGATTGCCATCAAGCTGGATGTCGATCCGAAGAAGCCGGAGCAGATGCTGAGGGGGGCGTTCTCGCTGCCCCACGGGTCGGGCAGGTCCGTGCGGGTGATTGCCTTCGCCGAGGGCGACAAGGCCAAGGAGGCCGAGCAGGCCGGAGCCGCGGCGGTGGGCGGACAGGACCTGGTCCAGAAGATTACGGACGGCTGGATGGAATTCGACGTGGCCGTGGCGCACCCGTCGCTCATGAAGTTCGTCGGCAAGCTCGGGCGCGTGCTCGGCACGAAAGGCCTGATGCCTTCCCCCAAGACGGGCACGGTGACCGAGGACGTCGGGAGGGTCGTGAAGGAGTTCAAGGCGGGTAAAATCGAGTACAGGACCGACAGCGCGGGCAACATACACGCCATGGTCGGCAAGAAGTCCTTCGACGCTCAGAAGATTGAGGAGAACGTGGATGCGTTCGTGGCCATGATTCAGGGGGCCAGGCCTTCCACGGTCAAGGGCATTTTCGTCACCAAGATGTCCCTGACGACCAGCATGGGGCCGGGAGTGCCCCTGAAAGTGTGACGCGGAGGATTGCGTAATGTCCAAGACCCTCAAGAAGATGATTATCGGCGAGATGGAGACCCGGTTCAAGGAAGTCCGGGATTTCGTCCTCGTCGACTACATCGGGCTGACGGCCGAGGAGGCCGGCCATCTCCGCGGTAAGCTCCGCGACCAGAAGATGGGATTCAAGGTTGTCAAGAACTCGGTGTTCTCCCTGGCGCTCGCGAAGACCGGCTTCGCGAAGGCCGTAGGGAGGATCGAGGGCCCGACGGCCGTCGTGTACGGCGGATCGGGCGGGGCGGTTGCAATCAGCAGGGCAATCCAGGCGTGGAACCAGAAGGCCAGGAAGCTGCCGCTGAAGGGCGGGATGATCGAGGGCATTCCCGGCGACGCCGCGGTCGCGGCAACCTGGGCCGGCATGCCTTCGAAAGAGGAGATTCTCGCGCAGATTCTCGGGATGTTCATAGCTCCCGCTTCGACCGTGGCGGGCCTTCTGCAGAGCACTCTCGCCGCGTTCCCGGGGCTGGTCAAGGCGCACATCGAAAAAATGGAAAAGCAGGGTTAAGGGTCCCAGAAACGGACTTGGTTTTTAGGAGTTCAGAGCATGTGTGATGAAGTGGCCGTGAAGGAAGCGAAATCCTATTCCGAGAAGGTCCGGATGATAATCGACACAATCAAGACGTTCACCATCATGGACCTCAAGGAACTCAAGGAAGCCTACGAGGAGACGTTCGGCGTGCAGGCTGCGGCGGGAGTGGCCGTCGCACAGGCCTCCGCTCCGGTCGCGGCCGAGGCCGTGAAGGAGGAGCCGACGTCCTTCAACCTGATTCTCAAGAGCTCCGGCGACAAGAAAATCCAGGTCATCAAGGCCATAAGGCAGCTGACGAGCCTCGGACTCAAGGAAGCCAAGGACCTCGTCGACGGCGTGGTGAACGCCCCTGCCAAGGTCAAGGAAGGTCTCTCGAAGGCCGAAGCCGAAAACGCCAAGAAACTGATAGAGGAATCGGGCGGCACTGCCGTACTCGAACCTGCGTAGCATTCTGCGGCGGGTCCCGGGTCCGGGATTCCTCCAGGTTTCGATGCGTTTTGGCAGGTCGTCCTCATGGAAATAAGAAGATACGGCGTTCTGCCGGAGATTATCGAAGTCCCCGACCTCGTCGAATTCCAGCGGAGCGCCTACGAGAAGTTCCTGCAGAAAGACATGCCGCCGCAGAAGCGGAAGAACATCGGGCTCCAGGCGATTGTAAACGAGATTTTCCCGATTGCGAGCCAGGACGGAGCCCTGACGCTGGAGTTCCTCGGGTATACCCTGAGCAGACCGAGGTACACGCCCGAGGAGTGCATGCAGCTCAAGCTGACGTACGGGTACCCCTTCAAAATCCGGGTGAGGCTGAACAGGGAGGAGCCCATCGAGGAGGAGGTGTACCTTGGCGAGATACCGGTGATGGTCGGCGGCGGGGAGTTCATCATCAACGGCGCCGAGCGAGTCATCGTCTCGCAGCTTCACAGGTCGCCGGGCGTGGACTTCGACGTCGAGGAGCACACGGGAGACAGGCACCTGCACCAGTGCTGGATTATCCCCGAGCGCGGGTCGTGGATAGAAATCAACGTCACGAAGAAAGGCACCCTGGCGATTAAGATTGACCAGAGCGGCAAGTTCTCGGCGCTGACCTTCCTGAGGGC
>JBFZBV010000218.1:0-6257 GCA_041308285.1 Planctomycetota bacterium
GTGCCTGACGTAAAGAGGGCCGCCTGTACGCAGGCGGCCCCTGGCAAGCAACCTATCTAACCGTGGAGACGTGAAGTCATGACGAGGTCCCCCGTCCCGGCCGCCTTACTTCTTCTCGTCCTCGCGGGCGAGGCCGTAACGCCTGCGGAACTTCTCGACGCGACCCGCGGTGTCGACGAACTTCTGCTTCCCGGTGAAGAACGGGTGGCATTTGGAGCAAATCCCGACCAGGATTTTCTCCTTTGTGGATCTGGTCTTGAAGGTCGCGCCGCAGCCGCAGGTGACCGTCGCCTCGACGTATTTCGGGTGAATCTTCTTCTTCATTGTTCTAGACCTTTACCAAGAACGGCCTGCCGTCCGATAGAATCCGGACTCGCCATAAACGGATTAATATAGCCGATTCCGCGCGGGAATCAAGCGGGCTTTTTTCGCTGCGGACGGAAATCGCTCCCCGCCCGGCAGGGCCGCCAGGAAGGCCGTTCCGAGGTTTCAGACGGGCTGCGCGGACCGGGCCCGCGACTTCTCGGCTATTACTTTCCTTATCATCTTCAGTCCGGCATGGACGGACACATCCTCGATGTCGGGCTGCGCGCCCGGGACATTCCCGAGGAACTCGCGAAGAAAAGAGACGACTGCGCTCCTGTAGCCTCCGGCTTCGAACGCGCCGGCGTCTTCCTCGCCGTCGTCGGCGTGGAATCTGAGACGATTGTTCATCTGCTTGCCTCCTCAATCAGTCATGAGGGTTATTCGTCAGAAAACAGCCCGGGCTTTAGCCCTATGCCGGAAACGGTCCGCCTTTGGCGGAAAACGCCATCGGGCGCCATGCACGCCGCAGCGGCTGGAAAAGAATCAAGAAACCCCGCATGCATGCCGATAAGACCTGCAGGGAAAGCCCCCGGATTCCGCTGTCGGATTACGTTGAAACGGAGGAAAGAACATGGCACTCAGGAAAAAGAGCATAGGGCTGTTCCAGGCGCTTTCCGACAAGAAATCCATGGACGCCCTGGTGAATGCGAGGCCTGCGGGGAGTTTCAAGGAATTCCTCAAGCAGAAGGGCGAATACCCCTACAAGGATGACGAGGACATCACGGTCGGATTCAGGGCGAGGAAGCTCTTCGGCATGAGGGTGGAGACGCTCCTGGCCGTGGCCCTGGCCTTCGGCATCTCGAACGTCGTCAGCTTCACTCTCGGCGCGTGGAACACCGATAAGGCCGCGCTCGGCCAGGTGACCGGATTGCCGGCGGCGAAGCCCGGCGTCGATGAGGAGGTTCACTCGGCCCGCCAGGCCGCAGACCCCCTGTTCCCGTCCCAGCGGCGCGAAATCCCCCCGCCGCTCAACGCCGCAAGGGAGCAGGCTGACCCTGCAGGCCCGGCTGCCCCCCAGAGGCAGCAGGCCCCGGTCGATGAGGCGAAGTACACGATAAGGGCAATCACCCTGGACGGCCATATGAAGGACAGGGCCGCCGAAATCGAGAAGTTCTTCAAAGACAAGGGCTTCTCGCCCGTGCGCGCGAGGGAGATAGGCGACAAGATTGTGATTGAAGCGGGCGCCTTCGCGTCGATAGGCGCGGCCGAGTCGAAGGATGCGCTCGGCAAAGTGAAGAGCCTGTTCCACAAGTACGACAGCTTCCGGGACGCGTATTTCGTCAGACTGTCCCAGTAGCCGCCCGGCCGGAAAAACCGGCGCAGGCCTGCGGGTTGACAGGGTGCATGGGCATTCTTCTTTCCAGGACGTCCAAAAGGTTCCGGGCTGCAATCTCGGCCATCCTGGCGCGCGTCTCGACCGTGGCGGATCCTATGTGCGGAGCAAGCACGACGTTCTCCAGGGCGAGCAGCCGCGGGTCCACCTCAGGCTCGCGTTCGTAGACATCCAGCGCCGCAGACATTATGACTCGCTCCTTCAGCGCGAGCGCGAGGCCCTCCTCGTCTATCACCGGTCCCCTCGACGTGTTGATGACTACGGCGTCCCTCTTCATGCGCCGAAGGTCTTCGTACTCGAGGAAATGCTTAGTCCCCGGAGTGAGCGGAAGGTGAAGCGAAAGGAAGTCGGATCTCGCCAGGAGCCCGGCCTTGTCGACCCTCTCGGCGCCGGTCAGCCTTTCGAATTCGGGTCTCGCCTCCTCGTCGAAATACACGACGTTCATCCCCAGGGCGCGCCCGCGCGCGCCGACGGCCTGGCCAATCCTCCCTGCGCCGGCGAGACCGAGAGTCTTGCCCGTTATCAGGACGCCCTTCATCAGGTTCGGGCCCCAGCCCCTGAACCTGCCGGCCCTGAGGAAGCGCTCGGATTCGGGGATGCGCCGAGCCGCGGCGAACAGCAGGGCAATCGCCAGTTCGGCGGTGGCGTCCGTCAGAACGCCTGGCGTATTTGTCACGACTATGCCCCTTCTCGTCGCTTCCTCCACGTCGACGTTGTCGAATCCGACGGCGTAGTTGGAAATCACCCTGAGCTTTTTCGCGGCTGCCATCGCTTCGGCGTCGACCCTGCACGAGAGAAGCGTCATGACGCCGTCGGCGTCGCGGATGTTCTCGAGGAGCTCCGTGCGGTCCGGGCCCTCCTCCTTGCGGCAGATTCTGACTTCGCGGCCCGGGCCGGCAAGGAGGGTCGGGGCCGGTTCAGGCACGGCGCCTGCGACGTATATGAGCATGGTTTTCCTCATGCCGGGGTTCAGAGCTCTTTTATGGTCTTCCTGAGCGCCGCGATTCCGCCCTCCACCGTGCGGTCGTCGACGCAGAAGCATATGCGGAAGTAGCCCTTCCTGCCGAAGCCGGACCCGGGGACGACCAGCACGAGGTTGTCCGCCGCCCTGCGCACGAACTCGACGTCGTCGGGAATGGGGCTCCTCGGGAAAATGTAGAACGTGCCCTCGGGCACGGTGAATTCGTACCCCGATTCGCGGAGCCCTTCGACGAACCTGTCCCTTATTTCCCTGTATTTGGAGACGTCCACGACCGTGTCGATTATCTCGCTCGCAATCGTCTGCATCGTGGCGGGGGCGTTGACGTAGCCGAGTATCCTGTTGCTGAAAGTTATTCCCGCGGACATCGAGGGGTCGTCTATCGCGGGGTTCACGGCCACGAAGCCTATCCTCTCGCCGGGGATGCTGAGCGATTTGGACCATGAGTAGACGAAGAGACTGTTGGGATAGATAGAGGCAATCGACGCAGGGGGCCCGCCCTCGAACACAATCTCCCTGTAGGGCTCGTCCGCGACGACGTATATGCTGCCGCCGAACTCGCTCTGCTTGCGGAGAAGAAGGTCGGCGAGGGCCTTCAGGGTCGACTGCGGGTAAATCCTCCCGGTAGGGTTGTTGGGCGAGTTTATAATCAGCGCCTTCGTCCGGCGGGTCATCCTGCGCTCGATTTCGCCGATGTCGATGTTGAAGTCCCGGGTGGTCTCCGCCAGGACCGGGACGCCTCCGTGGTTCTGCGTGTAGAAGAAGTACTCCACGAAGTAGGGCGAGAGGATGAGGACCTCGTCGCCGGGATCTAGAATCGTCTTGAGCACGGCGTTGATTCCGCCAGCCGCGCCAACGGTCATGACGACCCCCTCGGCCGAGGCGCTGAACACGCCCTGCTCCGCGAGATGCTCCGCGATTCTCGCCCTCGCAGCGGGGTACCCGGCGTTCGGCATGTACCGGTGCAGGCCGTGACACCTGCGTTCCGCCAGGTCCGCCAGCGCACGGTAGAACCTTTCCGGCGGCTCCATCACAGGATTGCCGAGGGACAGGTCGAACACCTTGTCGTCGCCGTGCTTCTTCCTGAGGGTTATGCCCTCCTCGAACATCTTCCTGATCCAGGAGCTCCGGCCCATGGAGTCGCGCATGTACCTGGAGACCGGCATGATATCCTCCAAGCGTCAACGAAGGAGGCCGGCCCGAACGGCGGCCCGGCAAAAGCGCAGAAAAAGCCGCCCTGGGCGGCTCCATGAATCGGATTGCCCCGGCCCGCCGGGAAGGTAGGGTGGGGGCCGAAGCGTCCGCGGCATTCCGGTTCCGCGTTCAAGCCTTGGTGGCGGGCTTTTCAGCGGCATCGGATCCGGCGGTCTCGGCTCCTTCGACCGTCTCCTCGACCTTCTTCTTCGCCTTGCGCTTCTTGAGCTTCTTGAGGGGGGCCACCTTGGGCAGGCCGAAGACCGACCTGCCTTCCGTCCAGTGCCCGTCCTCTTTGAGCTTGGCGACCCTTTCGGCCCTGGTGAGCACGTTTCTCGACCTCTTCAGGGCGTTCTTGGGCACCAGGCTTCTGTGAATCGACATCTGGTCCCGTCTCCCACAAACCTGCTCCGGCCGCGGCCGGCCCGGGCATGAGGCCCCTTCGCCCCTTTCAAGCCCGGATGGCGGATTATGTCCGGCCCGGGAATCCGTGTCAACTCAATTTCTGCAGTAGTATCATGCCCAAGTGACTATTGATGTCCGGTGCCGCCGCCGATAGATTCTCCTTTGACCATGACTGGAAACAAAGGCTTCAGGGTCCTCGATGTTGAAGGTCTCGGCATCCGCGCCGGCGGCCGGGAGCTCTTCTCCGGCGCAGGCTTCTCCCTGGACTCGGGGCGCATCGCGCTCGTGGCGGGGCCGAGCGGATCCGGGAAGACCATGCTGCTGAGGGCGCTGTGCGGCCTTCCGCCCGCCGAAGGCGTGGAAGTGACGGGGCTGGTCCGGGTGCACGCGGCCGACGGCGCGCCAGGGAGGCCCGGGATGGTTTTCCAGGACCACGCCCTCTTCGACGACTTCACGCCTGAGGAGAACATAAGGTTCGGGGCGGACCATTCGCGCGTGCGCAGGTCCCTGAGGCAGAGAAGGGAGATTGCCGCAAGCCTCGCGTCCGCCCTCGAGATACCTGCCGGAGTGCCCGTGTCTGCTGCCAGCACCGGCCAGCGCCAGAGAATCGCCCTGGCGAGGACCCTCGCGTTCGACGCGGACCTCGTCCTGTTCGACGAGCCCACGTCTGGCCTGGACCCGAGGCAGAGCAGGAGGGTGGCGGAACTGGTGAAGAGGACGACCGCGGAGTTCGGCAGGGCGGCCGTGGTGGTCACGCACGATTACGTGTGCTTCCGGGAAATCGCGGACGTGATACTGCTCCTTGACCCGTCGAAGGGCGCCATGCGGGCCGCGACCCCTGGGGAACTCGACGCGTTCGCTTCGTCGGACGAACCGCTGAAGCCCGCCCCCGCGGCCGAAACGGGGCTCCTGCGCCGCCTGCTCGGGGCTGCGGCCGGATTCTTCGACTCCACCGCCTGCGCGGTGATTGAAGCCCTGCTCATCCCCCTTTTCGCGCTCCCCCTGTGGCGGTCGCCAAGGTGGGGGGCGAAGTTCTTCGCGCGCTACGCGGCACTCGTGGCTTTCCCGTCCACCATAGCGTACATGGCAATCGCGGGGCTCATCGCCGGCGTTGTGACGACGTATTTCACCTTCGAATATTTCCCGTTCAGGCGCTACACGGAGCCGATAATACTCGACGACATCCTCGGGGCGCTCGGGTACGCCCTGTACAGGATAATCGTCCCCGCGCTGGTGGCGCTTCTCGTCGCGGCCAGGTGCGGGGCGGCGGCCGCGGCGGACGTCGGCGGAAGGGTCTACTCCAGGCAGACGGACGCCATGGCCTCGTTCGGCGTCTCGCCGAGGAGGTACATCTACACCAACCTCCTCCTGGCCTTCCTGCTGGGCGTGCCCGTGCTCACTGCCGCGGGCTTCGCAGCCGCAAGGCTGGCGTCGCTGGCGGTCTTCGTCTATATGCACCCGGATTCGTCACCCTTGTACTGGAGCCATCATTTCCACAGCCAGCTCGACGGCGGGGGGCTCTTCTACGACGGCACGGGCTGGCTCGCATGCAAGATGTGGGCGTCGGCGGCGTGCGTGGCCGCCGTATCCTACCTGAGGGGCATGTCGCCGAAGCCTTCCGCGGTCTCGGTCAACTCCGGCATCACGTCCGCCGTGATAAGGGGCACTCTGCTGGTTCTCGCCGTCCAGGCCGGCTTCGCGTTCCTCGAGTTCGCAGGCCCGGGGACCGGCGCGCGCTGAACCGCGGCGCGTGTATAACCCGGGCGAGCCCTGCTTATTTGGTTCCGGCTCGTCCGGGTTATGGGTGAAGAGTCCGGAATCTTCAGGCAGCGGGCGACCTGATTCTCCATTGATGGGCCCATACAAATCGAAATCGGTATCGAAATCGAAATCGAATGACATGGGACTTGGACACGAAAAGCTTGACGTATACCGCCTGTCGATTGGCTATGTTGCCTGGGTTTACGAGAAGACTGGGGC
>JBFZBV010000219.1:0-7735 GCA_041308285.1 Planctomycetota bacterium
AAGAGAAGCTAGAAAAGCTGTTGAAACACCTTGGCCCCGTCTTCGGCGACGTGGAAGGAATCAAGGCGACCTCCCCCTTCGAGCACATGGTCCTTGCAATCCTCGCGTCGGAGTGCGGTGCAGGGATCGCCTCCAAGGCCGCCAGGGCCCTCCTGTCCGAATTCGTGGACTGGAACGAGGTCCGCGTCTCGTCCTGGAAGGAAATCGGGCTAATCCTCGAGAAGGCGAAAATCCCCTTTGCCGGCGACAAGGCCATTTCGCTCAAAAGAAGCCTCGAGGCCGTCTTTTCCGAAACCAACAGGATGGATCTCGGGTCAATCGAGAAGATGCCGAAGGAGAAGGCCGTCAACCTCATGCTCAAGCTCAAGGACATGGACGAAGGCGGCCTCGCCGCGGTGCTCTACAGGAGCCTGGGAATCGACACGCTGATTCCCACGCCGAAAGTGGTCAGGGTCGCCCAGCGCATGGGATTCATCCAGAAGAACGCCTCGGCCCAGAAGATGAAGCAGAACCTCTCGTCCTTCGTGAGGGAGAAGGCGCTCTACCGCTTCCACTACTACCTTGGCAAGCTGGCCGACAAGTGCTGTTTCGAGAAGGCCGCCTTCTGCAGCGCCTGCCCGGCTCTTCTCCTGTGCCAGCAGGGAGCGGTTCGCGCCAGGGCGCAGGAGGATTTCAAGGATGATCCCAAGGATTGACTTCGCCGCACCCACTCTGCGGTGCGGACGGAATCCTACGAGGCGGGTCGTCCTGGCGGCCTTTCTGCCGTGCGCCTGTGCTTTCCTCCTCTCCTACGCCGCAGGCTGTTCCAAGGAGCCTGAACAGAGGGAAGGGCCCGCCGGCGGGCCGCCTCCCGCGGAGACCGGGTCCGACGGCTCCGCCGCCGACGCGGGGGACAAGGCTTTCGCAAGCGCCTACGAGGGCAAGTGCAGGGAGCTTGATGGCGATTTCGAGGCCGCCATCCGCTCCTACAGGGAAGCCTACTCCAAATCGCCCGACTCCCAGACCCTGTGCAAGGCCCTCGCAGAGGCCCATTTCAGGGCCGGCGAGGCCGGCCGGGCCCTGGAAATACTGCGGTCCCACGCCGCCCGCCTGCCCGGCTCCTCCCACGAGTGCCGCCTGGCCGCGGCGCTAATCCTGGACCGCCAGGGTCTCGGCCCCGAGGCCGAACGGGAAATCTCCCTCCTGCTTTCCTGCCCCGGAGGGACGCCCGGGGTCTACAGGGCCGTCGCGGACCGCTACCTGGACCAGGGCCTCGGGGTGAAGGCCGCCCAGGTCATGCTCGTCCTGGGAGACGCCGCGGGCGACAGGTCGGGCTGGGCAGCCGAGGCCGCATCCGTCCTCCTCTCGCACGGCTTCGCCGTCCAGGCGCGGCAGACGGCCGAATCCGCCCTCGCGGCGGCGCCCGGCGATGCGAGGCTCCGCCTCGTGCGCGCAAGGTGCATGGCCTCGATGGGCGAAAGGACGTCATCGGCGCGGGAGTACGTGGAAATCGCGAAGGCCGGCTCCTCCGGCCCGGAAATCGCCGTCGAGGCGGCGCGCGCGGCTTCGGCCGCCGGCATGAATGCCGACGCCGAGGGAATACTGTCCGATGCTGCGCGGAAGTGGCCCTCGGACCCGGATGTCCGCAGGGAGCAGGCCGGAATCCTCGCGCGCCAGGGCAGGTTCCGCGAGGCGGCCGACGCGCTCCTGCCGGCGCTCGCGGAGGCAGGCGGAGACGCCGACACCCTTCTCCTTCACGCTGCAATGCTCGAGGAGGCCGGCGATTCCGCCGCTGCGGAGGCGCAGGCACTTAAGGCCCTGGAAGCGGACTCGAAATCCCTCAGGGCCAGGCATTTCCTGGCGTATCTCTGGGCGTCTTCCGGCCGGGAGCCCGCCCGGGCGCTATCGTACGCCGAAGAGGCCGCGGCGGCCGACCCGCGCGTCGCGGTCCGGCTCGCCACGGCCGGTCTGGCGCGCGCCAGGAACGGCGATTTCAAGGGGGCCGCGGAGATGTTCTCGCGGGCCCTTTCCATGGAGGAGGACCCCTACGTCCTCTGGCTGCATTCAATCCACCTCGGGCTGGCCGGGGAGGCGGAGGAATCCGGAAAATATCTCGAGATGGCGGCGGCGAGGAATCCCAGGTTCCGGCGGGGTACCGGCGGAACGGGGGACGGGCGCTGAACCGCGAGGCCGCCTCGGCACGGCGGCCCTGGAGGGAGCATGTCAGGACATTCGCACTGGGCGACAATCAGGCACAAGAAGGGGGCGGCGGACGCCAAGAGAGGGAAGATATTCTCGAAGCTTGCCAAGGCGGTGATATCCGCCGCGCGGCAGGGCGGGGGTGATCCGGACCACAACATTCACCTCAAGACGGCCATCGACGCGGCGAAGGAAGCCAGCATGCCCAAGGACGTCATCCAGAGGGCGATAAAGCGCGGCACGGGCGAGCTCGAGGGAATCTCGTTCGAGGAGATGACGTACGAGGGCTACGGACCCGGCGGGACGGCGCTGCTCATCGACATCCTCACGGACAACCGCAACAGGACCTCGCCCGAAATCCGCTACATCTTCGAGAGGCGCCACGGCAAGCTCGGCGAGTCGGGCTGCGTGTCCTGGATGTTCGAGACCAAGGGCTTCTTCATCGTCGAGAGGTCAGCCATGCCGGAGGAGAAGATGATGGACGCGGCCGTCGAGGCCGGATCCGACAACGTGGAAATCAACGGGGACTTGTACGAGATTACCTGCGAGCCCAACGCCTTCATGGCGGTCAAGGCCGCCCTCGAGGCCAAGGGCGTGCCTGTGAAGCACTCGCAAATCTCCAAGATTCCCAAGAACTACGTCCCCATCTCCGACAAGGACGTCGCGAGGAAGATTCTCGCGCTCGTGGAAGCCCTCGAGGACCACGACGACGTGCAGAACGTCTTTTCGAACTTTGACATTCCCGACGAAATCCTGGACACTATTGAGTCTTGACAGGGCGGAGGGGACGAGCCCTCCGCGTCCCGGAATCCGGGATCCGGAACCCCGGCGGCCGTCCTGCCGCGTCCGGACGGGAGGCGGAGGCCTGGACCTATGGACCGCCGCCCCCGGCGCCTTGAGGGCGCCGCAGGCGCGGCTCGTTGTTAGGGAGGGGAGTCATGGGCAACGGAACGCTAGTGCTGGTTGGCGTCGACGGGCTCGTCGAAGGGGAAATATTCCAGATAAAGCAGGGCGAGGAAATCATCGTCGGCCGCAGCCGTTCGTGCGACATCTCGCTCAGGAAGTGCTTCAAGTACCTCTCCCTCGACCCCGAGGAACGCAACAAGAACAAGCACTTCCAGACGGTGTCCAGGAAGCACCTCAAGGTCGTCTTCGTCAGCCCCGAGAACATCGAGATTGAGAACATGGGGGCCAACGGCACCTTCATAGACGGCACCAAGGTGGACCGCGTCATCATCACGGACATCCGCGACCAGAGCCACGAGATGATTCTGGGGACCAAGGAGAAGTTCAAGCTCGAATGGCGCGACGAGAAGGATGTCGGCCACGTCAGCAAGACCTGGGAGGAGCAGGGCGCCGTCGATCGCGGCGAACCGGACGTGGAAACCGAGAAGAGGACGCGCAGAATCGAGCCCGGCGAGGAGCCCGGCGGGGATTCCGGCGAGGAGCCGGACGAGGAATCCGGGGACAAGCAGGAGTCCTGACCGAGTCGGGGCGTCAGCCCGACAGCACTTTCTGAATCTCCCCCATCGCGCGGAAGAGGAGGTTCAGGGACTCATCGGGCCCGAGAGCGAACACACCAGCCGTTCCGGCCGCCGCAAGCAGGATGACGATTGCCGCTAAACAGGCGAAAGCCGTCCTCCTCTGACTCCTGACTATCGCGTCGAACAGGCTCAGGGCCTCCTCGTTCCCGGGATCCTCCTCGAGAATCTCGACGAGCTTCAGCTTCGCCTGCCCGGGCCTCCCATCCTTCCTGAGCCTCTTTGCGTTCTTGAGCAGCCTCTGCGACTTCGCCTCCGCCTTCTCCGCGCCCTCGTCCTCCCCCTCCTCCGCTGCGGCCTCGGCAGGGTCCGGCCGGGCCTGGACCGCGCCCGAAGCGCCGGTCCCGGCGGACGCGCCGGGCTGTCCTTCGCCGGCCTGGCCGCCGGATTCAGGGACCTCCTCCTTTCCCGCGAGGGCGGCAATCCGGGCCGACGCGGACGCCAAATCGGAGACTGCCCCGGGGTGGTCGCTCTTGATGCTGAGTACCGCCTCCCATTCCCGCAGCGCCAGATCGAGGAAGTTGCGCGCCTGCTTCAGATGGCCTTCGAGGTTCCCGACGACGTCCTTGGCCTTGGCCATGAGCTTTTCCGTCTCGTCGTGGGAGGCCAGGATGTCGAAGACGCGGCGCCAAGTCTCCAGCGCCTTCTCGTACTCGCGCTGCTTGTACAGCTTCCTGCCCTGCTTCACGAGTTCGTCCACGGCCTCGGAGTACTTCCTGAGCACGGTTCCGTCAACGTGGACGGTGGCGGTCGTGCGCTCCCTGGCCACTGCCGCCTCCTTCTCGGCAATCAGGTCGTCGACCGGTTCCGCCGTCAGGTGCTTGCGGCGAATCGCCCTCATGATTGCGTCCCGGGCGGCCCGCGAGATGTACTTCCGTTCCGTGAGAATCTCGCCTATCTCCCTGAAGCTGCCCATGGAGACCTCGTTCTGCTGGATGGTCAGGGCCTTGTCGACGAGCGGCTTCGCGACGAGCTGCTTCTTCTGGGCCAGCTTCAGGAACATGCGGTCCTCGCCCGAGTGCTTAATGCTCTGCTGCTGGCTCAGGATGATGCCGGTCTGCCTCTCGTCCAGGAGTCCCATCTCCCTCAGTATCAGGCCCAGGAGCCGGTCTTCGCCCCCGGCCCTAATCTGCTCCTGGACTTCCAGGGCCTTCCTGACCTGGGCCTCGGAGACGAACCTGCTCTTGACGGCCAGGCTGCCGAACTCGCCGCCCGTCTCCTTGAAGCGCTGCTTCTTCTGCGCGGCCCTGATTTTCTCGGCCTGCTCCTTCGACATCAGGCCGCGCTCCACGCTGAGGAAGGAGAGCTTCATCGCGAGCCCCTGGCGCGCCATCTCCTCCTGGAAGTCGAGGAGCTCCATGAGGGCTTTTTCGTCGACGAGCTTGTTGGCGACGGCCGTGAGGGCGAACTCGAAGTCCTCCTCGTTCGGGTAGTATGAGAAATGGAACTGCTTCTCCTTCGCCTCCGACGCCAGCGCGCCCCACGGGACCATCGTGTCCGTGCAGGCGCCTTTCCCCTCCTTGAGCAGATTCAGGTCCGAGACTAGGTCGCCCGGCTTCTGGTAACGTTTCGCGGGGTCCTTCTCCATCGATTTCGCGATGACGTACTCGATGCCGGGCGACAGGGCCGGGTTCAGCTCCCGCACCGGCTTGGGGACCTCGTTTATCTGCTTCGCGATGACGACCGGGGCGCTGTTGCCCTTGAAGGGGGGCTCGCCGGTGACGGCATGGTATATCGTGGCGCCGAGCGCGTAGATGTCCGCCCTTATGTCCACGACCGTGGAACCCTTCGCCTGCTCGGGGGACATGTAGAGCGGCGTCCCGATGATTGTCCCGGCCAGCGTTACGCCGGACATGTCGTTCTTCGCCTTCGCGAGGCCGAGGTCGGTGAGCTTGGCGACGCCCTCCCTGTTAATCATGATGTTCTCGGGCTTGACGTCCCTGTGCACCATGCCGAACTCGTTTATATATTTGAGGGCCTGCGCCATCTGCCACATGATTTCGACCGCGAGCTCCTCGGTCATCCTCTGCCTGGACATGAGATCATGGAGCGTGCTGCCGTCTATGTACTCCATGACGTAGTAGTAGATGCACCCCTCCCAGACGCCTGCGGTGTAGCCCCTGACTATGTTGGGATGGGACATCTTGATGGTGACCTGTATCTCGCGCTTGAATCTCTCCAGGACCTGCGGGCTGGTGGTGACCTCCCGCGTCAGGAACTTGATGGCGACTTCCCGCTGGTTGACGAGGTCGAAGGCCTTGTAGATCGTGCCGATGGATCCCTCGCCGATTTTCTGCGAGATTTCGAATTGTTCCATCGCCGTGCCGACCAGGTCGTCCCCGCCGGCCTGCGATTCCGGAACTTCCGGCATTTCGTCCATTTCAGCCGACCTCGCCCCGGTCCCGCACCGGGATTGCCATCCGGAAGACCGTGAGCCGGCCCGTGCCGTCGAACTCCACGGTCCCTCCGTAGGGTTCGACGAGTTTCTGCGCCGAGTACAGGCCGAGTCCCGTGCCCTCCGGAGCGCCATCCCCGCCGCCGCGCGGGGCCTTCGTCGTGAAGAACGGCGTGAAGAGCTTCGGAACCGCCTCGGCCGGCACTCCAGGGCCGGAATCGGAGACGGCGGCGAAAACGCGTCCGCCGGAGAATCCGGTCTCCAGCACGAGGAGCTTCTGCCCCCGCGCCGTCCTCAGGGCGTCTACGGCGTTCGCCACCAGGTTCTGGAGCGCCTGGCTCAGGTCGCCGTACACTCCCCTGACCGGAGGCAGCCCCTCAGCCGGCCTGAACACCCTCTTGACCTTGTGCTTGAAGAACATGTCTCCCTCGAAGAAGGCCAGTATCTCCGAGGCGATTTCGTTCAGGTCGAGATTCTCGGGCTCGGCCCTGCTTTCCCTGGCGCTCTTGCGCATGAGGCCGTCGATGATTCCCATGAGCCTCTCTGCAAGTCCTGCGATTCTGAGAGCCTCCTCGAGGCCCGGCTCCCGATCGAGAAGGAGCCTGGCGTAGCCGAGGATGCCGGCGAGCGGGGCGCTCAGGTTGTGCGCGATGCCCTGAGCCATGAGTCCCACGGCCGCGAGCTTCTCGCTGTGCACGAGCCTCGACTGCGCGGCGGCCAGGCTCTGGAGCGTCTCGTTGAGCTCCCGCGTCCTGTTCGCGACCCTGGCTTCCAGCGTCTGCGAATGCTCCCAGAGCTCCTTTTCGAGCATCCTCCTCTCGATTCCGCCCCCGGCCTGCCTGCCGACGGCGGTGAGCAGCCTCAGGTGCTCCTCGGTGAAAGACGGCGAGGCTGCGTCGGCCCAGACCACGCCGATTGTCCTTTTCCTCGCGGCGAGCGGCGCGCACGCGGCGGATCCGACCAAACCGCGCCCCTTGAGCCTGGGATCCGCCCCGGCGTCGTGGACGAGCATGGACATGCCGGACTTCAGCGCCTCGTCCAGCAGGGCGTCGGGCGGCATCTGCGCGGGCGGGGATCCGCCACCCCGCACCCAGGCCGAACCCGTCTTCCACGACGGCCCGGAAGGATCATGCAGCATCAGGAAGCACCGGTCCGCCCCGAGGGCTCCTCCCGCAATCTCCACGGTCTGCTCGAATATGCCCGCGAGGTCCCGGTCCGAGCTCATCAGCCTGCCGATTCTGTAGACGGCCTCGAGGGGCGTGGAGGCGGCGCCGTCGAGCGGGCCCGAGAAGCCTCCCCGGTCCTCGACGAGCGTGATGACGCTGCTCTCGTAAATCCGCCGCACCTCGTTGTCGAGCGAGGGGGATCCCGCCGCCGGACGGTCGCCGGACCGGGCCGGCCCGCCGCCGGCAAGCGTGAAGTACAGGACCACGTCTCCGGCGAACACGGTGGACCTGTCCCGTATCGGCGATTCGTCTATCCTCATCCCGTCCAGGAAGGTGCCGGTCCCCGAACCGGCGTCGCGGATGACGAACCCCTCGTCGGCCTTCTCGATGGAGAAGTGGCTGGGCGCCACGCCTAATCCTTCAATCCTTATGTCGCAGCCCGGTCCGCCCCCGAC